>SSEX01000152.1 GCA_008015085.1 Tolumonas sp.
AACCTGAATGGAGATAACACCCAGTGTTGCACGATTTTTCAGCGGATATTCAGACAGTGCAGTACGTTTGCCATAACCATTTTCGGTTGCGGTCAGAACTGCGCCGTCACCCCGAGGTACGATCAGAGAAACTACTTTGTCGCCATCTGCCAGCTTAATACCGCGAACACCTGCAGCGGTACGTCCCATTGGGCGGATACCTTTACCAGAACTGCTGGATTCAGCGTTTTCGTTTTCTGACTCTTCTGCTTCATCATCCGCATCGCTGTCAGCTTCATTGCCACGGCTGTTGCCTTCGGCAAAACGTACGACTTTACCCGCGTCAGAGAACAACATGATTTCGTTGCTGCCATCGGTGATATCCACACCGATCAGTTCATCACCCTCTTTCAGGGTAATCGCACGAATACCAGAACTCAGTGGACGGGAGAACGCAGACAGTGCTGTTTTCTTCACAGTACCGTTCGCTGTTGCGAAGAAGACATATTTGTCATCATCGTAAGATTTAACTGGCAGAATTGCAGTAATACGTTCGTTTTCATCCAGCGGAAGCAGGTTGATAATCGGACGACCACGAGCCGTGCGGCTGGCTTCAGGAATTTGATAGACTTTCAGCCAGTACACTTTACCCAGTGTCGAGAAGCACAATACGGTATCGTGCGTATTCGCTACCAGCAGCTGTTCAACAAAGTCTTCATCTTTTACTTTCGCCGCCGCTTTACCACGACCACCACGACGCTGAGCTTCATAATCAGACAGTGGCTGATATTTCACATAGCCTTCGTGTGACAGGGTCACTACTACGTCAGTTGGTGTGATCAAGTCTTCCATGTTGATTTCAACACTGGCAGCCTGAATTTCGGTACGGCGCTTATCACCAAACTGTGCTTTCACATATTCCAGTTCTTCGCGGATCACTTCCATCAGACGCTCTGTGCTTGCCAGAATCCGCAGCAGTTCTGCGATTTCATTGAGCAGTTCACGGTATTCTTCCAGAATTTTTTCGTGTTCCAGACCTGTCAGCTTGTGCAGACGCAGATCCAGAATTGCCTGAGCCTGTTGTTCGGTCAGGAAGTAATGACCATCACGGATACCAAATTCTGGTTCCAGCCACTCAGGACGAGCGGCATCGTTACCGGCACGTTCCAGCATCTCAGCAACGGCACCCAGCGCCCAGCCGCGGGAAACTAAACCTTGCTTCGCATCCGCCGGACTAGCTGAGTTTTTGATCAGTTCAATAACCGGATCAATGTTGGCCAGCGCAATCGCCAGACCTTCCAGAATATGAGCACGTTCACGTGCTTTACGCAGTTCGAATACAGTACGGCGAGTCACTACTTCACGGCGGTGATCGATGAAGGCTTCCAGCATCTCTTTCAGTGTCAGAGTTTTTGGCTGGCCATTCACCAGTGCCACCATATTCATACCGAATACGTTCTGCATCTGAGTATGCGTGTACAGGTTATTCAGAATTACGTCTGCCACTTCACCGCGACGCAGTTCGATCACAACACGCATACCGTCTTTATCAGACTCATCACGCAGTGCTGTGATACCTTCCACTTTCTTGTCTTTTACCAGCTCAGCGATTTTTTCAACCAGACGGGCTTTGTTTACTGTGTATGGCAACTCAGTAACAATGATGGACTCTTTACCACTCTTTTCGTCAGTTTCAATTTCGGTGCGGGCGCGTACATAGATCTTGCCGCGGCCGGTACGGTAAGCGTCGATGATACCGGAACGGCCATTGATGATACCGCCAGTTGGAAAATCAGGGCCAGGGATCAGAGGCAGCAGTTCATCTACCGTCAGCGCAGGGTTTTCCATCAAGGCCAGACAGCCGTCCACGACTTCTGTCAGGTTGTGTGGCGGGATGTTTGTCGCCATACCAACTGCGATACCAGAAGAACCGTTGACCAGCAGGTTAGGAATTTTAGTTGGCAGAACAGCCGGAATTTGCTCGGTACCATCATAGTTAGGTACCCAATCGACAGTCTCTTTTTCCAGATCAGCCAGCAGTTCATGAGCCATACGATCCATACGGATTTCGGTATAACGCATCGCTGCTGCGGAGTCACCATCAAGCGAGCCGAAGTTACCCTGACCATCGACCAGCGTGTAACGCATGGAAAAATCCTGCGCCATACGGACAATCGTGTCATAAACCGCAGAGTCACCATGCGGGTGATATTTACCAATAACGTCACCAACGACACGAGCAGATTTTTTGTATGGTTTGTTCCAGTCGTTACTCAGCTCATGCATCGCAAACAATACACGACGATGCACAGGTTTTAAGCCGTCCCGCACGTCTGGCAGCGCACGCCCAACGATAACACTCATCGCGTAATCAAGGTAAGAGTTGCGCAACTCGTCTTCGATGTTTATCGGGATGATCTCTTTGGCTAGATCGCTCATATAATTATGTATTCCTACTTCAAGCTACTTGAAAGCAATGGGCGACGATTCTATCACAAATGATGGATTTCCCCAATCGCGAACAGAGAACCTGTTTAAAGCTAACTCGTTGGATATAATGCACAGATTTCATCCTCTTACTGTCATGAAGGACAGCCCGTAATGAATGTTGATTCGCAGGAAATCGCAAAATTTGAAGCCATGGCAAGCAGCTGGTGGGATCCGCACGGTGAGTTTAAGCCGTTGCATCTGATGAACCCGTTACGGTTGGAATGGATATCTGATCATTGTGGTGGATTATTCGGCAAGCAAGTGCTGGATGTTGGCTGTGGTGGTGGCATTCTGAGTGAGAGTATGGCTCTGCAGGGAGCAAATGTACTGGGCATTGATATGGGCCAGGAACCGCTGCAGGTTGCAAAGCTGCATGCGTTGGAACAAGGCGTGAAACTGGATTATCAACGCATTCCGGTTGAAGAATTAGCTGAACAACAGCCAGCGTCATTTGATGTAGTCACTTGCATGGAAATGCTGGAGCATGTGCCCGATCCCTCATCTATTGTCAGAGCCTGTGCCAAACTGGCCAAACCGGGAGGAAAACTGTTCTTTTCCACCATCAACAAAACCAAAGAATCGTGGCTACTGATGATACTGGGCGCGGAGCAAATTCTGAAAATTGTACCTAAAGGTACACACGACCATAAAAAATTCATTCGGCCAGCCGCCCTGATCCGCTATTGCGATGCGGCTGATTTATTAACGAAGAGGGTCGCTGGCGTACGTTATAATCCGCTGACTGAACGTTTTAAGCTTTCTGATGACGTATCAGTTAACTATCAGATTTATTGTGAAAAACCACTATGATTGCACCTCGTTTCTCCGCTGTACTGTTTGATCTGGATGGCACACTACTGGACACGGCCCCCGACCTTGGTGCGGCCGCTAACCATGTATTGCAAAAAATAGGGAAAACGGCCTTATCTGACTCAATAATCCGACAAACCGCATCAGATGGTGCACTGGCGCTGATCAAAGCCGGTTTAACTGAAACTGAGCAGTCTGAACTTGATCTACCTGAATTACGCCAACAACTGCTGGATTTCTATTCACAACATCTCTATGTGGGCACCCGCCCCTATAATGGTATGGTCGAATTGATCCATTGGCTCAATAAGAAAAATATTTTCTGGGGCGTTGTCACCAATAAGCCGGCATTTCTGACGGAGCCTTTGCTGGCACAAGTCACCGAACTCCCCAATTGTGCTGCCATAGTCAGTGCTGATACTTTACCGGTCAAAAAACCGCATCCTGAGCCATTGTGGCATGCCTGCTCTCAGATGAACGTTGACGCTCGTCAGTGCCTGTATGTTGGTGATCATATCCGGGATATCGAAGCTGGTCGAAATGCGGGGATGAAAACAGCAATTGCCGGCTGGGGTTATATTGCTGAATCTGATGTTTTAAGCGATTGGCAGGCGGATATCACCATGTCGGATCCACATCATTTATTGCGCTGGTTGTCCCACTAAAAAAGTGACATGATTAAAGGCAGACAGCTCTTTGGGGTTGCTGTTTGCCTCTCTCCTTTCTGTGATTTACTGCTACATTTTTCATCAGACGATTTTTGTCAAGCTATCGCTTTTAGTCTTAATGTTGTATTTTATATACATCATAGACACAACATATTGTGTTTTTCCTAAACAACAACGGGAGTTGCCATGACAGCCAGCCTGATGGTCACGAAACGGGATAACCATACTGAAACACTGGATCTTGATAAAATTCATCGGGTCGTTACCTGGGCCGCAGAAGGCCTGCAGGACGTCTCTGTATCTCAGGTTGAGCTGAGTGCTCACATTCAGTTTTATAATGGGATCCGCACGTCTGACATCCATGAAACCTTAATCAAATCTGCTGCTGACCTGATCTCTGAACAAGCGCCTGATTACCAATATCTGGCGGCGCGTCTGGCCATGTTCCATCTCCGTAAAAAAGCCTATGGTGGCTTTACTCCTCCGTCGTTGTATGAGCAGGTGAAAACACAAGTGGCCGCAGGCCGTTATGATGAGCAACTGCTGGCTGACTACACCAAAGAAGAATTTGAGCTGATGGATAGCTATCTGGTGCATGAGCGTGATATGCATTTCGCTTATGCTGCCGTGAAACAGCTTGAAGGCAAATATCTGCTGCAAAACCGTGTGACCGGTGAAATCTATGAAAGCCCGCAGTTCCTCTATATTCTGGTAGCGGCTTGTCTGTTTGCGAAATATCCGAAAGAAACACGTCTGGATTACATCCACCGCTTCTATGATGCTGTTTCGACTTTCAAAATTTCGCTGCCTACCCCAATTATGTCGGGTGTACGTACCCCTACCCGTCAATTTAGCTCTTGTGTGCTGATCGAATGCGGCGACAGTCTGGACTCCATCAACGCCACGGCTTCTTCTATCTTGCGTTATGTCTCACAACGTGCCGGGATTGGTATCAATGCAGGCCGCATTCGTGCGCTGGGCAGTGAGATCCGTGGTGGTGAGGCATTCCATACCGGTTGTATTCCGTTCTACAAGTATTTCCAGACTGCCGTGAAATGCTGCTCTCAGGGTGGCGTACGTGGCGGCGCTGCAACAGTGTTCTACCCGCTGTGGCATTTGGAAGTCGAATCACTGCTGGTGCTGAAAAATAACCGCGGAGTGGAAGAAAACCGTGTGCGCCACATGGATTACGGCGTACAGATCAACAAACTGATGTATCAGCGTCTAATCCAAGGAGGCAACATTACACTGTTCTCGCCTTCTGATGCACCAGGCTTATATGATGCCTTCTTTGCTGATCAGAATGAGTTCGAACGTCTGTACCTGCAGTATGAGCAGGATCCGGCGATCCGGAAGCGTCAGCTGAAAGCAGTTGATCTGTTCTCCCTGCTGATGCAAGAGCGAGCCAGCACAGGCCGTATCTATATTCAGAACGTAGATCATTGCAACACGCACAGCCCGTTCGATCCGACTGTAGCGCCAGTGCGTCAGAGTAACCTGTGTCTTGAAATCGCGCTGCCAACCAAAGCACTGAATCATTATCTGGATGAAAGTGGCGAAATCGCACTTTGCACACTATCTGCATTTAACTTAGGCGCTATCGATTCGCTGGATGAGCTTGAACCATTGGCTGAGCTGGCCGTCCGCGCTCTGGATGCCCTGCTGGACTATCAGGATTACCCAATTCCTGCTGCAAAAAATGGCGCAATGTGGCGTCGTCCGCTGGGTATCGGCGTGATCAACTATGCCTACTATCTGGCGAAAAACGGTGTACGTTATTCCGACGGTTCAGCGTTGGGTCTGACTCACCGCACCTTTGAAGCTATTCAGTATTACCTGCTGAAAGCATCTGTAAAACTGGCTCAGGAATCGGGCGCCTGCCCACATTTCAATGAAACCACCTATGCGCAGGGTATTTTGCCAATCGACACTTATAAGCGCGATTTAGATGTGCTGTGTGAAGAGCCATTGCATCTGGACTGGGAAACTCTGCGTAGTGAAATCAAACGCCATGGCCTGCGTAACTCAACCTTGACTGCATTGATGCCGTCAGAAACTTCCAGCCAGATAGCCAACGCGACCAATGGTATTGAACCACCTCGAGGTCTGATCAGCGTTAAAGCCTCGAAAGACGGTATTCTGCGTCAGGTTGTGCCTGATTACACCGAGCTGAAAGACAAGTATGAGTTGCTGTGGAACCAGCCAAATAATGATGGTTACCTGCAACTGGTCGGTATCATGCAGAAATTTGTCGATCAGTCCATTTCTGCCAATACCAGCTATGATCCAAGCCGTTTTGAAGGCCACAAAGTGCCGATGAAACAGTTGCTGAAAGATCTGTTAACAGCATACAAATACGGGCTGAAAACACTGTATTACCATAACACCCGTGACGGTGCCGAGGATGCGCAATTGAGTCAGGCTGCACAGGCAGATGATTGTGCCGGTGGTGCATGTAAGATTTAAGTAGGTATGGCCTCTCATTGAGAGGCCTTAATACTAATATACCCAAATTAATTGGAGTTGCAGCAAGGTGACAAGTGAACGAATCCCCATGAACATAGATAGACTATGTGATTGGTGTGAGTGAACGCCGTCAACGACGCTGCAGCTTCAAGAACAAAGGGTATAAGCAGGAAGAATAAAATGGCATATAGCACCTTTTCAAAACAACCCAACGATGCCCGCAAAGAGCCGATGTTCTTTGGTCAGACTGTGAACGTGGCTCGTTACGACCAGCAAAAATACGAAGTATTTGAACTGCTGATCGAAAAACAACGCTCATTTTTCTGGCGGCCGGAAGAAGTCGAAGTCTTCCAGGATCGTATCGACTACCAGGCGTTACCGGACCATGAGCAGCATATTTTTATTTCTAACCTGAAATATCAGACACTGCTGGATTCTATTCAGGGCCGTAGCCCGAACGTCGCACTGTTGCCGCTGGTTTCAATTCCTGAACTGGAAACCTGGATTGAGACCTGGGCGTTTTCAGAAACCATTCATTCCCGCTCTTATACCCATATCATCCGTAATATCGTTAATGATCCGGCGGTTGTGTTCGATGATATCGTGGTGAACGAACAGATCATCAAACGTGCGGAAGATATCGCCGGGTACTACGATGAACTGATCCAGCTCACCCAATACTGGCAGCTACTCGGTGAAGGAACGCATCAGGTTAATGGTAAAACCATTGTGGTTTCTCAGCGTGAGCTGAAAAAGAAACTCTATCTGTGTCTGATGAGCGTTAATGCGCTGGAAGCAATACGTTTCTACGTCAGCTTCGCCTGCTCATTCGCATTTGCTGAACGCGAGCTAATGGAAGGTAATGCTAAAATCATCAAACTGATTGCTCGCGATGAGGCCCTGCACTTAACCGGTACACAGCATATGCTGAATATCTTGCGCGAAGGTAATGATGATCCGGAAATGGCCGAAATTGCCCGCGAACTGCAGGATGAATGTTTCACTTTGTTCAAAACGGCTGCGGAGCAGGAAAAAGAATGGGCGTCTTACCTGTTCAAAGACGGCTCCATGCTGGGACTGAACCGGGATATTCTGTGTCAGTATGTTGAATTCATTACCAACGTTCGCATGCAGGCAGTCGGCTTACCTCTGGCATTTGATGCTGATCGCCAGAACCCGTTGCCATGGATCAACACCTGGCTGAACTCTGACAACGTACAGGTTGCCCCACAGGAAGTTGAAATCAGCTCTTATCTGGTTGGTCAGATTGATTCAGAGATCAATCCGGACGATCTGGGTGATTTCATGCTTTAATGCCGTATCTGAAGCAGCGACAGTGATGATATGAAAATAGTGACCCGTTACAAAAGCTTTAAACTAGCCCACAACGAAAGTTTGTTGGATGGATTATTGCGCACCGGTCATCAAATTGAGTATCAGTGCCGCAATGGTTATTGCGGTGCCTGTCGCTGTAAGCTGATCTCTGGAAAAGTAAGCTATCCGACTCCGCCACTGGCTTTTGTTTCTGATAACGAAGTATTAGCTTGTTGTTGTAAACCCGAATCGACTCTGGAACTGGATGTTGAACGGGTTGCTACCGAACAAAAAACAGAGCAGACCGCATAAACCGTCTGCTCTGTTTCACTT
>SSEX01000025.1 GCA_008015085.1 Tolumonas sp.
CCGATGGACGACAACGGCTACGACATCTCAGACTATCAGGATATCGCTGCCGAATTCGGCACACTGGCAGAGATGCAAATGCTGATCAACGAAGCCCAAAAGCGTGATATCCGGATCGTGATGGATCTGGTGATTAATCACACTTCCGATGAACACCCTTGGTTTATCGAAGCAAGGAAATCCAAAGACAGCCCCTACCGGGATTATTACATTTGGCGTCAGCCACAATCTGATGGTTCTGCACCCAACGATTTCCACTCTTACTTTGGTGGCAGCGGCTGGGAATTTGATGCTACTACCGGTGAATATTACTTCCACCAGTTTTCCAAACGTCAGCCGGATCTGAACTGGAAAAATCCTAAAGTCCAGGAAGAAGTGCACAAGATGATGAACTGGTGGCTGGATAAGGGCATCGGTGGTTTTCGCATGGATGTCATCGACCTGATCGGTAAAGATGTCGATAAGAAGATCATGGCCAACGGGCCAGAACTACATTCACTCATCCAGCAAATGAACAGAGCCACATTCGGACAACGTGATGTGCTGACAGTCGGTGAAGCCTGGAGTGCTACACCGGAAATTGCCAGGCTCTATTCCGATCCTGCACGCAATGAGTTGTCAATGGTATTTCAGTTCGAACATATAAGCATTGGCTTTCATCCACAACATGGCAAGTGGGAACCTCAGCCGTTTGATCTGATCAAGCTGAAAAAAGTGTTCACCAAGTGGCAGACAGAACTCGCCGACAGTGGCTGGAACTCTCTATTCTGGAATAACCACGATCTGCCGCGTGCGGTTTCTAAATACGGTGATGCCGGTGCATTCAGGACTGTATCAGCCAAGATGCTGGCAACCACTCTGCACTTTCTCAAAGGCACACCATATATATATCAAGGCGAAGAGATCGGAATGACTAATGTGCGCTTCGACTCTATTGATGACTATAAAGATATCGAATCGCTGAACCTGTATTACGAACGCACCGCTGCCGGGGTGCCTCATGAAAAAATGATGGAAGGCATTTACCAAAACGGGCGAGATAATGCACGCACACCTATGCAATGGAGCAATGATGTTAATTCAGGTTTCAGTACAACGAATCCATGGCTGAAAGTGAACCCTAATTACAAAGAGATCAATGTTCAGGCTGCACTCCGTGACCCCAATTCGATATTTTTCCACTATCAGAAGTTGATCAGCCTGCGTAAAGAATTACCGATCATGACTTATGGAAACTACATTCCATTGCTGGAAGATCACCCTGACGTGTTTGCTTACCTGCGGACGCTGAATGATGAACATATCATCGTAATCAACAATTTCAGCGCCAAGAAAATCACGTTGTCATTGCCAACTGAAGTGCAATTTATTAATGGTCAATGCTTGATAAGTAACTATCAGCCGTTTCACAGTCTGATGGATGAAATAGCGCTGCAGCCGTATGAGTCATTTGCACTTTTGTATCAGTAAAGTAAGACAGAGCTGACGTATGGCAGGAAATGAACTAAACCAGTAACTAACTGATTTAGTTCATTAATGATTTGGCGGAGGGGGTGGGATTTGAACCCACGGAGGACGCAAATCCTCGCCGGTTTTCAAGACCGGTGCATTCAACCACTCTGCCACCCCTCCGAGCGGGGAAAATACTACTAAAGGTCTTAAATTTTGTAAATATCAAAGGCTCGGGTGGATTTCGAATGAACAGTTATTATCCGAAACATTCTTTCGTATCACATAAAACTATAGTTTTTCTTATGTATCTGTCCGATTATATAAATATAAACCACATACTTGTTAAAGGTATCCGGACTGCATGCCTACGTTTTCTCATTTTTTGCAGCGTTTCGTCACCGATACTCATGTTTTTTTCGCTTTAAAAGTAGCCTGTGCACTGGTTGGGGTGCTTTTGCCTGGCTTATATCTCGGAATGACCCACGAAAGTGTGGCCATGTCACTAGGTATTGTAGCCGGAGCTATCGCAGAGCCAGATGATTCGCCAGCGGGCAGAGTTAAATCACTATTACTGACCCTGATCTGTTTCTGGATCGCGACTCTTTCAGTTCAGCTTTTGTATCCCTACCCGTGGCTGTTTGCCGCCGGATTATTTTGTTCCTCCTTCTTTTTCATCATGCTGGGCGGCCTCGGTAAACGGTATAGCAGCATTAGTTTCGGCAGCTTACTGGTTGCGGTCTACTCTATGATGGGCGCAGCCCAGGCACCAGATATCTGGTTTCAACCGATCTGGTTATGTACCGGTGCATTATGGTATGGATTTACTTCCTTGATCTGGCTGAAAATTACACCGAACAAACCTCTCAGAGAACAATTAGCCCAAAGCTGTTTTTGTCTGGCCAGGTACTGCACACAAAAAGCATGGTTATTCCCCAGCAGTACAGACGATCAACCGTCTATTCACCAGAGACTGGCTATTCTGAACGTTGACTGCATGACATCAATTAACCAGTCACAGGAAATGATTGCCCGCCGCCTAAAAACACCAGATCCTGAATTACTTCAGTTGCTGGCTCTGCACAAAATTACCGAGCAGATCCATGAGCGAATCACATCCAGCCACTATCTCTACAACCGGTTAAAAGATGATGTGCACAGTAATCTGTTACTCGACGGCTTCAGAGAATTATTACGTCAGCTTGGAACCGCAACTCAGCAACTGGGTTATGCAACGCTATTGAATAATCCTTATAAACTCTCTTCCGGCTTATTGTGGGGCATTCAGGCACTGGGCGATCAATTGCAATTTAGTCATGAGAAAACGCCGTTTTCTGCACATACCGTCAATGCTCTGCGCTTTCTGCAAAAGAATCTATTAGAAATAGTTCATCTACTTGATTCAGCAGCTAATGTGAACGGCATTAACTCAACTGAGTCGTTAGTGGCACCGAAAAAAATCCCGGCAGCTGAAAATATGAAACAACTTGTTTCACACTTTAGCTTCAAATCACCACTGTTCCGTCATGCATGCCGCATGAGCCTGATTTTGGTCGCTGGATATGCCCTCCTGCAGCTATTCCATATTAAATTAGGTTTCTGGGTTCTACTGACCTGTCTTTTTGTCTGCCAGTCCAGCTATACCGCTACACGAACCCGGTTATTTCAGCGTATAGCAGGTACATGCTGCGGATTGTTCCTCAGCTTGCCATTAATTTGGTTCACACCTGATCCTCGGTTACAGCTAGTCATGATGGCTATTGCAGCTATACTATTTTTTGCTCAGTTGCGAAGTAACTATAGCGTGGCCGTTGTTTTCATTACGTTGTATGCCATGACTGCTTTTGGATTATTAGGCATCGAAGAGCGAAGTATTATTCTCCCCCGCTTTGTCGATACTCTGCTTGGCAGTATTCTCTCGTTCAGCGCTGTGACTCTGCTCTGGCCTGAATGGCAATATCAGCGGATCCCCGTATTGCTGACAAATGCCACACGCTGTAATTATGAATATTTGAAGTCGGTTGTGGCCGCCCTTAAAACTTCAGCGCAAGATGTTCAATCCCAGCAAAAACGCATTGCTGCCCACCGAGCAGATAACGCGCTGGCACAGGCATGGATTAACATGCAGACCGACCCAAAACAGCAGCGTAAATATACAAACCTGTGCGCTGCGCTGATTTATCGCAATCACAGTCTGTTGTCTTATGTCTCTGCATTGGGCATCCATCAGGAACTGAACGGCGCATTGCTAAATTCAGTCTTAATTGATTACGCAGAATCAATGTGCAAGGCACTTAATGAAGCAATGGTTGAACTATCGGGGAATACCATTGATTCACCAATTGAACTAGCCTCTTTGTCAACCAAACCCGAACTGGATCCGGCTGATCCGACCGATCAACGAACAGAACTAATTATGCAGGAAATGATTCATATCGGTATCATGACAACGGAGATACTTAAATTATCCCGTTTGCTGAAACCACTGATACAAAATCGTTAATTCAAAGCTTAAACAGATGTTTTTGGAGTAAATCAATGCTGATTCTTGGTAATAAAGAAATTGAAACCGACTCTCATGGTTATCTGAAAAATATGAGTGACTGGACGCCAGAATTAGCTGTAATCATTGCTGCTGGTGAGCAAATCACTCTGTCTGATGCGCACTGGGAGGTCATTAACTTCGTTCGTGATTTCTATGATGAATACAAAACATCCCCGGCTATCCGCGCACTGGTGAAAGCGATGGCTCTGAAACTTGGGGAAGATAAAGGAAACAGCCGCTATCTGTATCGGCTATTTCCAGAAGGCCCGGCGAAACAAGCGACCAAAATTGCAGGTTTACCAAAACCCGCCAAATGCATCTGACATTCAATAAATTCACTTAAGTTGACAGAAATAAAAAATGACTGATATCGATAAATTAGCCTGGTTGCATATAGAAAATAAAAAATTACTCTGTGCCCGCTCAAAAGGAAAAGAAACTTTCTATTCACCAGGGGGCAAACGAGAGGCAGGAGAAACTGATCAGCAGGCACTGCTCCGTGAAATAAAAGAAGAACTGAGCATCGATCTGCTACCAGAAACAATAAACCATGCCGGTACATTTAAAGCCCAGGCACATGGAAAACCAAAAGGCACTATGGTCAAAATGACCTGTTATTACGGTGAATACACAGGGAATATAACTCCAGCTGCTGAAATCGAAGAAATCGCATGGCTAAGTTCTGCCGATAAAGAAAAATGCTCTGTGGTTACTCACATCATCATGGATTGGCTCAAATCTGATGGATTGATTGACTGACATTAATATATCGTTGTGCTGGTGCCGGTAACAGGAGTCGAACCTGCAGCCTTAACATTACGACTCGAGAATTTTTTTCACCTTGGATTACCCTGCAAGATCTCTGGGCAAATGCCCTATTGTCACTCTTCATCCCTTGATGGCTAAACCCCAGGGATTCCGATCACCTGAGCGCTGGAGCGAGTGAGTAGCAAGCACTGCAAATAGAGCACTTCTCACCGCATGATTTACGTAGCACCCAATCAGATCTTTTACCTGAAAATTAACTCTTTTTTTCAAAACAACCATGTCTAGCTGTCACTTATTGCAGCCTTGTTTGACTCCCATCATTAATCGTACTATGCGCCCACAGAGATCTCAATGAGTCCCAGCCTGTATTGTGATTACTCATGACCTGACTCAAAAGCATTTACATGTCTCTTAATAAACCAGATTGACAATGACCCAATATGGACGGTTGATGATGAAAAACCCTTTTAGTAAACAACAAGTTTTATCGGTTGTACAAAGTACTCTCGTTAATGTAATGGGGTGTGATGCGGATGAACTGGCTCCAGATGCTGCACTAATTAATGATCTGGACGCTGACTCTCTGGATTTTGTCGATTTACGTTACAACTTAGAAAAACAGCTTGTTTTACTGCTGCCGCAAAAAAGCGTTCTTGATCATCTGGAAGAGTTTCTGGGTGATGCAAGCCAAGTGACTCAGAACGGGAAAATTACCGGGCTGGCCGCCTACGCCTTACAGCATAGTTTCTTTCAATATACACC
>SSEX01000022.1 GCA_008015085.1 Tolumonas sp.
AATTCGGGAAACGGTATTCGAGTACGTCGAAGTAGATTACAATCGCCAACGCTTACACAGCTATCTGGGTTACAAAAGTCCAGACGAGTTTGAACAACAGAAAATCGCTTAACTCAGTGTCCGTTGTTGCTGGGTCAGATCACATTTTGAGCATGCGTCATAGCAGACATTCCGGTTGTAAATCACACGAAAGCCATATTTAGAAAATACGGATAAACAAATTCGGTAATCCTTCGGCTTTGCCGGGAGATACTTACTGGCTGTCAGAACAGTAAATACAAGGGATCATGTATACAACAGTGCAATAAATTGTTGTAATTCTGCAAAATTTTTCCGGTGTGATCCTGATGATAGACATTTTGGAACTGGCTGCGGGTTTGTTTTCTGCGGCCCACCTATTGGTCAGGATTTTTAGCAGGTTGGTATGAAAGCATTTTTAGTCGGTGGAACAAGTAGCGGTAGCGGTAAAACCACAATCACACTAGGTTTGTTGCGTGCTTATGCCCGAAGAGGGTTGCGTGTTCAGCCATATAAAGTCGGGCCGGACTATATCGATACTGGCTGGCATACTCAGGTAACCGGTGTTGCCTCCCGGAATCTGGATGCATTTATGTTGCCGGAAGAGGCTATCCAGCGTCTTTTCCACTATCACACTGCCAAAGCTGACATTGCCATTATTGAAGGTGTAATGGGATTATTCGATGGCTTCGGTGTTGATCCGCTCTATTGTAGCAGTGCGGGTATGGCGAAACAGTTAGGCTGCCCGGTCATTCTGGTCGTCGATGGCAAAGCGGTATCAACGTCTGCTGCTGCGACCGTTCTGGGTTTTAAGCATTTTGAAACCAGCGTCCAGATCGCCGGTGTGATCCTCAACAATGTCAATTCTGACATGCACTATTCCATGCTGAAAGAAGCGATAGAGTTATATTGCCAGATCCCGGTTTTAGGGCGTGTTCCTGTCATTAACGAGATTAATTTGCCGTCTCGCCATTTAGGGCTGGTAACGGCGAGTGAGCAGGCTGAGTTAGATCTGCAGTGGGACAAGCTTGCAGACGCCATTGAGCAACATCTCGATCTCGATAAGCTGGCCGAACTGGCGGAACTGCCATTCAGGGGGGAACAGACGCTGACACTGGCACCTGATGTACTCCAAGGGGCTGGTGCTGGGCTGACACTGGCATTAGCGGAAGATGAAGCCTTTAATTTTTACTACGCGGATAATCTTGAATTGCTTGAAGCCGCAGGGGTGGACATTGTACGTTTCAGCCCGCTCCGTGATCAGCGTATTCCGGCCTGTGATCTGATTTATCTGGGCGGCGGCTACCCTGAAATCCATGCACAAACCTTGTCTTCTAACACTGCTATGCTGGCGTCGATCCGTGATGCTCATCAGCGTGATGTTGCGATTTACGCCGAATGTGGCGGCTTGATGTATCTGGGTGAGTCATTAACAACAGCATCCGGCGATTCATTTCCCATGGTTGGGATCTTGCCCGGGAAAAGCCGGATGACGTCTTCACTCAAGCGCTTTGGTTATTGTCAGGCTCAGGCGCTGCAAGCAACACTGCTAGCGGAAAAAGGCGATGTGCTCCGTGGGCATGAATTCCATTATTCTGACTTCGAGACGGCTGAGCCCACTGTGTTTCGTTTCAGTAAAGAGCGAGCTGGTGTGGAAATATCACACTGGCCAGGCGGTTATCAGACGGGCAATACGCTGGCGAGTTATCTGCATGTTCATTTTCTGCAAAATCCGGCAATGCTGCTGCACTGGTTTGCCCGTGCCAGGGCGGCAAAATGACGCTGATGATCTACAGTGCCGCTTTCTTGCTGGATCTGATCCTGGGGGATCCGCAGCACTGGCCTCATCCTGTTCGCTGGATAGGTAGCACCATCTCGTATGTGCAAAATATCATTCGAGGTATTTGCCGTTCTGACCGGGCGCTGTATATCGGTGGCGCAATTCTCTGGTGCATTGTTGTTGGGCTGACCTGGTTAGTTACCTGGGCGTTGCTCTCGGGGTTAAGTTCGCTCAATATCTGGTTAGGACGGCTTGCCGAGCTTTGGCTGGCTTATACCATTCTGGCCGGACGCTGCTTAAGTGATGCTGCGATGGATGTCTATCGGGCTTTGGATTCTGATTCTCTGGATGAGAGCCGGCGCCAACTCTCTTACATTGTAGGTCGTGATACATCACAGCTTTCCAAACCGCAAATCACTCGGGCGGTGGTTGAAACCGTAGCCGAAAATACCGTCGATGGCGTGATTGCTCCGTTGTTTTATCTTTTCATCGGCGGTGTGCCACTGGCAATGGCTTATAAAGCCATCAATACCCTTGATTCGATGGTCGGTTACAAAAACGAAAAATATCGGGCGATTGGCTGTGTTTCTGCGCGCATAGATGATCTGGCCAATCTGATTCCGGCCCGGCTGAGCTGGCTGTTGCTGGCGGGGGCCGCAGCGTTGATGCAGCTGAATACGGATAAGGCATTGCGTATCGGTTGGCGTGATCGTTATCAGCATAAAAGTCCGAATTGTGCCTGGCCGGAGGCTACGGTTGCAGGTGCACTTGGCATTCGGCTGGGTGGGCCAAATACCTATTTTGGAGAGCTGGTGGAAAAACCATGGATTGGGGATGAGCTGCGCGAAATTAATCAGGAAGATATCAAACTGACGATCCGTCTGATGCTGTTGGCGTCACTGATAGCGCTTATCTTGTTTTCCGCCATGTTTGAAGTATGTGATTACCTATATGTCTAGTCAGCAGCTCATGCAGGCAGATGAACAAAACAGGAGCGCAGTATGATCCTTATCACTGGCGGGGCTCGCAGCGGCAAAAGCCGTCTGGCGGAACAACTTGCCGCACAGCAGGGGGATAAAGTTTTATATATCGCCACATCAATAGTAACCGATGATGAGATGGCTGAACGGATTACTATCCATCAGCAGACCCGTCCTGCCACCTGGCGTACACATGAAGGCTATTCTGCTCTCGGACGGGTGATCCGAGAGCAGAGTGCAAGTTGTGATGCCATTATGCTGGAATGTATTACTACCATGATCACCAATCTAATGTTCGATCAAACGGGTGATATTCCAGCAGAGGAAATGGATTTTACCGCTATCGAGGAGTGCATCACCGCAGAGATTGACGACTTGATAGCGGCTTGCCTTGTTTGTGATTGTCCGGTTTATCTGGTGACGAATGAGGTCGGTTTTGGCATCGTACCGGATAATCTTCTTGCCCGTCGTTTCCGCGATATTGCCGGGCGAGTGAACCAACGCTTAGCTGCCAGTGCCAGGGAAATGTATCTGGTGGTTTCCGGTATCGAACTGAAGATGAAAGGATAAGCCAATGAAAGCGATGTTGGCGATATTTCAGTTTATGACCCGTATCCCGGTTCCCGAGTCATGGACTAAGGATTTTGATTTTAACCGCTTTGTCGAAGGCATTATCTGGTTTCCTGTCGTTGGGTTGGTAGTTGGCGCTTTCGCAACAGCTGTTTTTTATGTAACCAGCCAGTTTTTTGATAGTGCTCTGGCGGCAGCCGGTTATGTACTTGCGTTGGCTTTGATCACCGGTGGCTTTCATCTCGACGGATTAGCTGATACCTGTGATGGCATCTTTTCAGCACGCAAGCGTGAGCAGATGCTTGAAATCATGAAAGACAGCAGGCTTGGCACCAATGGTGGTTTGGCACTGATTTTCATCATTCTGTTTCGTGTATTGGCTGTCGACCATCTGGCTGCAATTGCCGGTGATATGCTTTGGTTTTATCTGATAGCCGCGCCAGTAGCAGGGCGCTCGCTGCTGGTGCTCCTCATGTATCGGCAAACTTATGCGCGCGAGAATGGGCTCGGCAACGTATTTATCGGCAAGGTGACGGCCAGGCAAACCGTTATTACTTTACTGATGGGCGCAGTGCTGGTGGCGTCACTTGGTCAGATCACGGCTATCCGGGCATGGGCGATTACACTTATTTTTGTGTTTGGCTATCAGCGTTTTATTCACAAGCGATTAGGTGGACAAACCGGCGATACGCTGGGTGCGGGAAATGAGTTATTTGAAGTGTTTTTCCTGCTGATGCTGTTCTGAGCGGTTGTTATTTATAAAACGGGGGTTGAAAACTCTTTCCGGTTAAATATGTATAAGAACTATCAATCGCTTCCAAGCCCCGCCATAAAGCAGTAGGATTAACCTAACACTTTTGATTAGGTGCAAAACTTTACATGCACACAAACGTCACAGAGCAGCGTTTAGAAGCTCTACCGCAGGCAACGCGGGAACGGATCGCGCATATCGACTTTACCTTGATGTTTAAAGGTGAAGCGGTGAGGGCTGACCTGATCGAACGCTTCAATATTGCACCGGCTCAGGTGACGAAAGATTTCATGCTCTATCGTGAACTGGCACCTCAAAACATTGAGTATGACGCACAACGCCGTTTGCACGTTCGCAGCGCTCAATTCCATTCTCTGTTTCAATACGACCCACTCCGCACTCTGGCGACGTTAAGTCAGGGTTTTGGTGATGGTTTCTCTGGCAAGCGTGGTGTGCCGTTCCCTTGTGAGGCACCGCATCATCTTAATCAGCCATCGCTTTCAATTATCGCCATGTTGACCGAAGCGATTTATAAACGCAAATCGGTTCAAATCACCTATGTCTCACTGACGAGCGGTGAAACAGTGCGTGAAATAGTGCCGCATACACTGGTCGATAGCGGCTTACGCTGGCACATACGTGCTTATGATCGCTTGCAACATGCATTCAGAGATTTCGTACTGACCCGCGTAAAACAATGTGAGTTCGTCATTGATTCAACGCTGAACGAAGCTGAGCAATCCACGCATGATGAACAGTGGAACACCGTCATCTCTCTTGAGTTGGTGCCGCACCCGAATTTGAAACACCAAGAGGCGATTGCTCTTGATTACGCCATGACTGATGGTCTGAAAACTATTCAGATCAGGGCGGCAATGGCTGGTTATTTATTACGGTTATGGAATGTCGATTGCTCGACTGATCATCACCTGGC
>SSEX01000159.1 GCA_008015085.1 Tolumonas sp.
TATACATGGCGATAAATTACGTAGTGATAAAGGAATTAACCTGCCTGATAGCCATCTTCATCTGGCCGCATTGACCCAGCAGGATCTGGATGATCTTCCATTTGTCATTCAACACGCAGATATTGTCGAACTATCATTTGCCAATTGTGCAGAGGATGTAGAACTCTTACAACAACATATGAAACTACTGGGTAAGCAGCAACCAGCGATAGTTCTCAAAATTGAAACCCGGAGGGCATTTGAAAATTTGCCGGACATGCTACTCACCGCGATGCGAGCACCAAAATGCGGCGTCATGATCGCGCGTGGAGATCTGGCTGTGGAATGTGGTTTTGAACGTCTTGCCGAAGTTCAGGAGGAAATTCTCTGGATCTGCGAAGCCGCCCATATTCCCGTCATCTGGGCCACTCAGGTGCTGGAAACCTTAGCTAAAGAAGGTTTGCCATCCAGAGCAGAGATCACTGATGCCGCGATGGGACACAGGTCAGAGTGTGTCATGCTAAATAAAGGGCCTTATGTACTTAGTGCGGTTCAGGTATTGAATGATATCCTCCGCAGAATGCAGTCACATCAGATGAAAAAACAATCCATGCTACGAGAGCTGCAGTTAGCTCATTCTTTCCCGGATTAAAGGAGTAATTGATGACCATATCTCGGTATGAGGAAAAAGAACCAACATCATCTGAAGTTGAAACTCTCAGTGGTCCGGCTGTTATTCAGTTTGGCAATGATTGGTGTGGGTTCTGCCAAAGGGCGCAGCCATTCATCGTTGCCGCGATGGAACAACATCCGGAAATACCCCATTGGTATATTGCTGATAGTTCAGGTAAGCCCCTTGGCAGATACTTTAGAGTCAAGTTATGGCCAACCCTGATTTTTCTTCTGGATGGTAAAGAAATAACCAGAGTTGTCCGACCGGATAACACTTCCGTGATTCAGGAAGCATTAGCGAAAATTTGTACATAACATTTAACATCTGAACGATAACTTATTAACAGCTCAAAGATAATGGTAAAATCACAGGCTGAGTGTCTGCCGGAGTGCTGTTTTGTTTCGTTTTTATTGTAATGGGTTAAATGGTGAACAAGCTGAAATTTCAGTGCTTTCTGTCGACTGGTCTATTCAGGGGGATGTCAAATTCTCATGCAACGATGATGAGTTTGCCTGTTTACTGCTCAGCGGCTGTCGCAGCGACAGTGGCGGCTTTTTTAATCTGTTGGCCGGAACAAAACCCGTTTATATTGAGCAATGGCTTGAATATCTGGAAGAACAGCAGAAGATCAGACATGTTAGCGTAAAAATTAACCTGCCTGACGATCAGGAATATAATGAAGCCCTTGGTTTCAGTGAAGAAAATATCCAGCAGCTGTTGCCAATGATCTTTAAAGTTGGCGGATTCAATAAACTTCAGATCAACCGCTATCTCAAGCAACGGAGTAATCCGGCGACCCTATCAACCCGCTACGGGCCAGCCGAATTACAACGTTATCGCATACTGAATGATATAATCCGATTATTAAACAAGCTGCGCCGATAGAACCTACAGCTCAGAGGTGCAATGCGGACAGCGAGTTGCCTCTAAGGCTATGTCAGAGCAGCAGTGCGGACATTTTTTAGTCGTCACAGGTGCAGGCTCTTCTGTTGCACGTAATTTATTCATTCCTTTAACAATCATAAACAGGGCAAAAGCAACAATGGTAAAACTGATCACAGAGTTAACGAATAACCCAAAATTCAGAGTTACTGCACCAGCCGCTTTTGCATCTGCCAGTGTGTGATATGGTGCTGCAGCTTTAGCCCCTTCTTTTAATACGATAAAGAAATCGGAAAAATCCACACCACCCAGCAATAAACCAATTGGTGGCATCAGTACATCATCCACCATGCTCTTCACAATCGCGCTGAATGCTGCGCCGATAACAATACCGATTGCCATGTCAACGACATTCCCGCGCATCGCGAACTTTTTAAACTCATTGAACATAAATGACTCCTTGATTTGATAGTGCTTCCGATCAATAAGAAACCGCATTCTCTCACACCGTATATTAATTTTATGCGATGAATACAGACCGTACAAATGAATCCCTCATCGGAGTACACTGAAAAAAGTCTTATTCATAAGGAATAACAACATGAAAGCAGGTGTTATTGGCACAAACTGGGGAAGAGTTCACGTTCAAGGGCTGAGAAAAGCCGGATGTGATGTGATTGCAATGATGGCACATGATGCTGATATCGTCGCCAGAATTGCCGAAGAAGAAGGTATACCCAACCATGGTACGGAATTATCAGTTTTGCGTGATTGTGATGTTGTTGCAATCGCAACACCTACCGCCAGCCACCTTGGTTATTTGACTGCCCTCCAGGACAAAATTGTATTGTGCGAAAAACCTTTGGGGCTAACACCAGATAATCAGAAACAATTTTTATCTCTAAACGCTGATCGCAGTTATGTCAGCTTTCCATTTCCCTTTCTTGATTCAGCAAAGCAGATCCAGCAACTGGTCGCTAACGGTGATTTTGGTGATTTAATGCGTATTACCGTAGTGGCGGGTGTAAATCTGCCCTACCCTAAAACCCCGACAGAATGGTTTATGGAGGATATGATCCATCCATTTTCACTCCTGACTCACCTCTTTGGTGAAATGCAATTTTTGGGGGCGCGCCAGGGTACAGGATGTAATATTTCAGCCCAGTTGGAGTGTCAGCATGCGCTGGTTGACCTGATGCTTTGCCCATGGCCACACCCAGGCCTTCATTTTGATATCACATTGATTGGCAGTAAAAATGCCTACCAGCTACGCGGAGGATTCCGCCCGGACCGACAATGGTGGATGGAACCGTTGATGATAGATGATATTCCCCACGGACAAGGCGAATCTGCCAAGGATGCGATTTGGATCAGAGCCAACCACAGAGTTGCTAAGGCACTGATCGATCATCAGAATCATGATTTGACCGATCAGCAGGCACTGGAGCTAGGTTTGTTTCCTCTGCAACGCGCTTTAGCGATGGAACAAAGCCTGTTACCCTTGTGGAAGGCACTTGCCGGATATGACCAAAGCCCGACATTAGCGGGTAATATGGTCTGGCAAACTACTTAATCGTCAGGAAAGCTGAATTCGCATGTATCAATGGATATTAGTTGCAGCCATAAGTAACCCATGGGCTCACCAGATCACTCCCAGCGCTGGTTCAGCGGAAGCAATCGGTGGATATGCCGCCGGTTGCCTGCAAGGAGCGGTTGCCTTACCGGAACATGGAACCGGTTATCAGATCCTGCGTCCGCGACAAAAGCGGTTTTACGGACATCCGGTCATGGAGCAATATGTTCTCGACTTGGCAAGACAAGCCAGAAAGATGGGGCTTCCTGATATTCTGGTGGGCGATATGGCAATGGCTAAAGGTGGTCCGTTCAGCAGTGGCCACCGAAGTCATCAAAGTGGTTTAGATACCGATTTTTGGTTCAAATTTGCCCATAAAAAGTTAAGTGCTAAAGAACGCAATGCATTGAAGCCTTTAGATATGGTCAATTTTCAGAAAAATACCATAAACAGCAATTTTGGCCCTCAGCAGATGACATTACTGAAACTGGCCGCACAAGACCCGCGTGTTGAACGTATTTTTGTTAATCCGCCAATAAAGAAAGCCATGTGCGATCAGTTCAGCGCATCAGATCCCGCCTGGCTTCGGAAGTTACGCCCTTGGTTTGGTCATAGTGCTCACTTTCATGTACGGTTGCACTGCCCTGTCGGCAGTAAAGATTGTGAATCACAAAAACCTTTTCCGGCAGGAAATGGGTGTGGCGCGGAACTCGCGTCCTGGCTAAACAAACCGGCAATGGTAAGCAGCAAACCGGTCGCCAATCCAATGCCTGATTTGCCTGCACGCTGCGATTTGCTGCTCTCCAATAAGAAACCATGAGTCTGATCCGAAAGCTGGCCTGGTTTTTTCGTGCACACTGGCAACGTTACTTGCTGACAGTGAGTGTGCTTTGTCTGATCGCCGTGATCCAAACCCGCGTCCCGGCGATTATTGGCAATATGATAGACATAGTCATTAACACCAATGAATATTCTGTTATCTGGCCACGGTTCCAGCCATATCTGATCACGCTGCTTGCCATCGGTTTTCTGGTATATGTGCTCCGATATATATGGCGTGTAGCGCTGTATGGTGCTGCCTATAAGCTCGGCTATCTGCTTCGCCAGCGGTTGTATCAGCACTATCTTTCTATGGATCCGTCGTTCTTTAAAAAGCATCGAACTGGTGAACTCATCGCCCATGTCAGTAATGATATTCAGGCCGTCGAAATGACAGCCGGAGAAGGCATACTGACACTAGTTGACTCCTTATTTATGGGTTGTCTGGTTCTTGGAATAATGATCACCCAATATTCCGTTTCACTGACTTTACTTGCACTTTTACCGCTTCCGGCCATGGCTTTTATGGTGACCCGTATAGGCAGGGAAATTCATCACGCATTCGGAAAAGCTCAGGCCGCGTTTGGTGAAGTCAACAATATTGCACACGAAAATATGAGCGGCCTGCGCACATTGAGGTTATTTGCCGCCGAGCATTATGCTGAGCAGCAAATGCAGCAAAAGGCTGAACAGGCCAATCAGGCCAATATGCAGGTTGCACATGCTGATGCCAAATTTGATCCGGTAATTTATCTTTGTATCGGCAGTGCTTATCTGCTGGCGATTTCAGGTGGAAGTTGGCTGGTATTACATAATCAGCTAACCATCGGTCAGCTCACCAGTTTTAGTCTTTACCTGGGACAGCTGATCTGGCCTATGTTTGCGATAGCCTGGCTGTTTAATATTCTGGAAAGAGGTAATGCAGCCTATCAGCGTATTGAAGCAATACTTTCAACTCAATCTCGACTGATTTCCGGCAAGATGTCCTCCACAGAGGATTCTCATGGTCTTAGCATCAACATCAAGCAGTTTGCCCATGAAAACGGAATTGCACTTCAAAATATCTGTTTGCATGTGCATCCAGGAGAATTTATCGGAATTGTTGGTTCTACTGGAGCAGGCAAAAGTACATTATTTAATCTCATCCAGCGGTTTGCCGACCCCCTTCAGGGTTCAATTACGCTTAACGGATTAGATTTGAAAAACTGGGAACTGGCATTACTACGTCAACAGTATGCTTATGTGCCTCAGGAACCTTACCTGTTTTCGCTGTCAGTTGCTGAGAACATAGCATTAGGAACCCCTGATGCATCAGAGGCAGAGATCATTGCTGCAGCCAAACTGGCAGAAATTCATCAGGATATTCTTAGGTTACCGCAAGGATATCAGACCGCTGTCGGCGAACGTGGTATCACGCTGTCAGGAGGACAAAAACAGCGACTGGCGCTGGCTCGTGCATATCTGACGCAGCGGCCATACATGCTGCTAGACGACGCACTTTCTGCCGTTGATGCCAAAACATCGACAAAGATCCTACGGAATCTGCAAACCACCTCACCGGCGACAACTATTTTGATGATTACTCATCGTCTGCAGGGTCTGGAAAGGGCTTCTCAGATCCTGGTATTAGAGCAAGGCACACAAAAAGAATCCGGAACACACCAGTCATTACTGGAAACAGAAAACTGGTATGCCCAAACCTGGCGTTACCAGCAATTGGAACAGGCACTGACAGAAAATGAATAAAACGTTATTACGTCTGCTCACTTACTGCCGTCCACACATCAAACTTATTTCCAGTGGGCTGGTGTTTCTGTTCTTGTCTGCCATCGCAGAGATCAGCGGCCCGATAGTAAGCAAATAGTTCATTGATACCCGGCTCTCAGCCAAAATATGGATTGCTGAGGAAATAACCATTTTCATTTTCGCTTATCTTCTTTTACGAGGTATTGCTGCATTAAGTAGCTATAAACAAGCCTTACTGTTCAGCCGGGTTGCTCAGGCCATCATAAAAAAACTTCGTCAGGAAACATTCGCTGCCGCGCTCAGACTACCCGCCAGTTACCTCGACAAAAATCAGACCGGACATTTAATTTCAACCATCGGTAACGACACAGAAACCCTTTTACAGCTATACATTCAGGTTATTGGCCAATCCATCCAGAAAATCGTACTACTGACAGGCATATTAGGTGGAATGTTCTGGCTTAACTGGCAATTGGCATCACTAATTCTTCTGATGCTGATCAGCACCTTCATCATAATGCAACTCTACCAGCGATTATCCATGCCCTGGTCTCGCCGGGCCCGTCAATATCTGTCTGACTTGAATCACCAGCTCAGTGAAACTCTGCAAGGGATACCCATCATTCAGTCACTGGTGCAGGAAGCCCGGTTTGCAGAGAATTTTGCCGCCAGCAATCAGCATTATTTGGTATCACGAATGAAGGTGTTACAGCTTAATGGTGTATTGCTACGCCCTATGATTGATTTACTCTATATCATCACCCTGTGTTCGTTACTAAGCTGGTTCGCTATTCAAGGCCCAACGCTCATTCAGGTAGGTGTCATCTATGCATTTGTCAGTTACATGGGGCGCATGATCGAACCATTAAATGAGCTGACAAATCAGCTTACACAGATCCAGCAATCGTTGATTGCTGGTGATCGTATTTTTAATCTGCTGGATACACCGAAAGAAAATTCCGGCCTTCATCAGCAAACTATCACCGGGGAAATCAGCTTTAGCCATGTCAATTTTCGTTATCAGCACGACGGTGAACTGATATTACAAGACATCAGTTTTATTCTTCCCCCCGGGAAAATGACTGCACTGGTAGGCCACACAGGCAGTGGAAAATCGACCATTCTGCACCTGCTTAGCGGAATGTACCCCGCAACATCGGGACAGATTCTTATCGGAGCGCACACAATAGATAAATGGAGTCTGAGTGCTCTTCGTCGTCAAATAGGCGTTATTCAGCAAGATCCATTCATCTTTGCCGGCACAGTCGCAGACAACATCCGCTTCGGGCGTAATGACATTACTGATGAAGTCATTCTTCAAGTTTTATCACAGGTGCAATGGTTTGAAAGTATGAATAAGGAAGATGCATTATCGGCACAGTTACAGGAAGGAGGAAAAAATCTCTCAGCCGGACAACGGCAGTTACTCTCTTTTGCCAGAGCTCTCGTCACTCGGCCGCCGATTATGATCCTCGATGAAGCAACAGCAAATGTGGACTCTCAGACTGAACATCATTTGCAGCAGGCAATCGCATCAATCCGGAACCAGCATAGCTGGCTGATAGTAGCTCACCGACTCTCAACAATTGTGGACGCTGACGAAATTCTTGTATTGCAACATGGAAAAATCATCGAGCGAGGAAACCATTCCACCTTGCTGGCAGCCAATAAACATTACGCCACGCTATATCAACTACAGAACATGCAA
>SSEX01000124.1 GCA_008015085.1 Tolumonas sp.
AATACTAGTGCGTTCACTGAAAAAAAGAGGGGATCTTCCAGGCATAAAAATAGTGATAACAGCTATCATTTTCTTGAAATTGATTATATTTCAATGAAATACAATCAATTTCGCATAACAAATTGATGAGAAAATAGCCAGTGCTTACAGTAAGTATGGCAAATATCCTACACGCCGTTACGATGAAAAAAACATCATCCTTCACTCTGGTTTCGTTCTGCGAGTAAATGTGGATATTTCCGTAAGGCAGCCCGGAGCTGATCGTAACTCAAGCCTAATGCTTGTGCGCTGCGCCGCTGATGGAAGTGATATTGTTCTAACGTCCGACGGATCAACTGCTGTTCCAGCTTCGCTAATTCGGCTTTCAGATCGCAGTCTAATGATACCTGAGGAATAGCAGGCCCCGAAGCCATGACAGAGGCTGGTGTGGTATTAGCTGATCGCCACGGGCTGATAAATGGATCCAGTACAATATCAGCAACCGCGGTTGCCGGATTTGCATGCCGGTAAATACTACGCTCAACCACATTTTTCAGCTCACGGACATTACCCGGCCAGTTATGATTGGTCAGTTGCTGCATCGCTTCAGACGTGAAACCAGAAAAATAGTCATAGCCCAATTCCAGACACATACGTAATGCAAAATGCTCTGCTAATTCGCTGATATCCTCTTTTCGATAGCGCAGTGGAGGCAAATTCAGCACATCAAAGGCCAACCGATCGAGTAAATCCCCCCTGAACCGGCCTTGCGCCACCAGTGATGGCAGATCTTCATTGCAGGCAGCCACAACCCGGACATCAACCAGTAATGTCTTACTGCCCCCCACCCGTTCAAAGCGGCCATATTCAATGATGCGTAGCAATTTTTCCTGCACCGCCAGACTGGCAGTGGCCAGTTCATCTAAAAACAAGGTGCCGCCGTCTGCTCTCTCGAATAAGCCAGCCCGGCTACGTGTTGCACCGGTAAATGCGCCGGCTTCATGGCCGAACAATTCCGATTCCAGCAGATTTTCCTGCATCGCGGCACAGTTGACCTGCAGATAAGGCTGCTGCCAGCGCATCGACAGATAATGCAGTCGCTCTGCAATCAGCTCTTTGCCCGTTCCTCTTTCACCGATGATCAATATCGGCCGGTTCAGCGGTGCTACCTGCGAAACCTGCTGTAAAACCTGATGCCAACATTCTGAACTACCTATAATTTGTTGTTTTTGCCCGGCCACAAAACCACCATTTATTGGTTATTTACACCACATATATGGCTTGTATAGCTAAAATTTCAAGCTAAAAACGCTTAATTTTTCATCCCCCATACAGAATCTGTGTATAAACAGTAGGTTATAAAACTGGCACGTGTTTCGCTGTGAATAAAATGTCAATTCAATAGCAGGAGTTCATCATGGGTATATTTTCTCGTTTCAGTGACATCATTAATTCCAATCTGACAGCACTGCTGGATCGCGCGGAAGACCCGGCGAAGATGGTGCGCATGATGATCCAGGAGATGGAAGAAACACTGGTTGAAGTTCGCACAAGTTCAGCCAGGGTGCTGGCCGATCGTAAAGAGCAGGAGCGCCGTCTGTTGCGATTACAGCAGGATGTGCAGGATTGGGAAAGCAAGGCACGTTTGGCTCTTGGTAAAGGTCGTGATGATCTGGCCCGCGCGGCACTGACCGAAAAACAGGCCGTAGAAGAAACCGTTCGTTTGGCCGAACGTGAGCTCAAAGTGATAGAAGAACAACTGAGCGTATTGAATGAAGAGATCGGTCAGTTGCAGCAAAAACTGGACGATGCCAAGGCCAAACAGCAATCACTGCTGGCCCGTGAACAGACCAGTCGTTCCCGGATGGATATCCGCCGTAGCAGCAACCGTGAAAAACTGGAAGAAGCCTTCCGGAAATTTGAAGCGTATGAGCGCAAGATGGATAACATGGAAGCTGAAGTGGAAGCTCAGGATCTCGGCCGTAGCCGTACATTACACGACGAATTTGCTGAATTAGAACGCAATGATAAAGTGGAGTCTGAACTTGAAGCACTGAAAGCCAGCATGCACAGAAGGAGCGAAAATTGATGCAATTTTTCTTTATTCCGGCCGTTGTTTTTCTGGTCATTGTGGCTCCGATCTGGCTGATCCTGCATTACTGGTCGCAATCACGCAGTAATCGGGGGTTGTCCGCTGAGGAGCGACATCAGCTGGATGAGGCATTAGCTCTGGCCGAAAAGCTGGAACAACGGATAGCCACGCTGGAAACCATTCTGGATGTACAGCAACCAGACTGGCGTCGGCACGATGAAAGCCATCATCACCGTTCTTCATAAGACTCATTGAAAGGAGAGTCACGATGAACAATTCCGGACAAAAATTGTATCGCAGCAGTAATCAGGCCTGGTTAGGCGGGGTCTGCGCTGGCGTAGCTGAATATTACCGCCAGCCGGTCTGGCTGGTACGACTGCTGATGGTCACTTTGTTTATCTTCAGCGGTAGCCTGGGAGTACTGGTGTATCTGGCCGGTGTCTTTCTGCTGGATAAACAGCCAACACAGTTACCACCAGACCCGATGTTCAGAAAAACACAGGCATATGATGACGAGATCATGCAACGCGCCCGTCAGCTGAATGAGCGGATGCAACGGCTGGATCAGCGCCTGCAAGCGATGGAACGGTATGTTACTTCCAGTCGTTATCGTTTTGATAAAGAGTTTCGCAAGTTATAGCAGGGAATGCCGGATTCGTTCCGGCATTCTGTTAGTCTGCAGAATTCAGCCCGCCCAGATGCCGTAACAGATAAGCCATAAAATCATCTGCCGGCATCGGGCGGCCAAGGTAGTAACCCTGTACTTCATCACACCGGTAGAGTTTTAATTTATCCAGCACATCAGCAGTTTCAACGCCTTCCGCAATCGTTCGTAGCCCGAGACTACAAGCCATCTGAATAATGGCACGTACAATCGCGGCATCGTCCTGATTGGTGACCAATTCACGAATAAAGGCCTGATCGATTTTGAGTTTATCCACCGCAAATCGTTTGAGATAAGAGAGACTGGAATAACCAGTACCGAAATCGTCAATAGAAAGCCGTACGCCCATTGATTTAAGTCGTTTTACCGTCGCCAGCACATTTTCTGTATCGCGGATCATGATTGATTCGGTCAGTTCCAGCTCCAGCATTTCCGGCGCAATCCCAGAATCACGAATGGCTCTGGCCACCGAATCTTCGATATCACCATGAGTAAACTGCAAAGCAGAAAGGTTAACAGCAACGACAGGGTTTTTCATTCCCGCCTGAGCCCATTTAACCACTTCCCGACAGGCCTCCTGCATCACCCAGTCACCAATCGGAATAATCAGACCTGACTCTTCAGCCACCGGAATAAACCGTGCCGGAGACACCATGCCAAACTCCGGATGATTCCAGCGGATCAGCGCTTCCGCACCAATCAGCGCCCCACCTCGGATCTTGAGCTGCGGCTGGTAATACAATTGGAACTGGTTGTTTTCCAGCGCTTTACGCAAACCAACACTGATATTGAGTTGTTCGGTCGCTTCGTCATTCATCTCTTCATTAAAGAAACGATATGTGTTCCGTCCGGCCGATTTCGCCCGGTACATTGCCATATCCGCTTTTTTCATCAGGGATTCAAAATCATTGCCGTCATCAGGATAGAGCGCGATACCGACTGAAACAGATAATGCCAGCTCTTTGTCCATGATAAAAAATGGCTGACTGATCTGAGCCATCAATTCGCCAACTAAAGTGACACAGTTATCAGGATTGGGCAGATTCGGTAACAGCAGGATAAATTCATCACCACCCTGCCGGCTGACGGTATCAATCTCCCGCACGCAGCCTTTAAGGCGTTTCGCTACATCGATGAGCAGCTGATTGCCGATGCCATAGCCCAGCGAATCATTAATGGTTTTAAAGCGGTCGATATCAATGACCATCAGTGCAATGACATTATGGCCTTGATCCGCCAGCATAATCGCCTGTTCCAGACGATCTTTCAGCAACTGATGATTCGGCAACTCGGTCAGGGTATCATGATGTGAGAGGAAAACGGCCCGATCCTCAGCCAGCTTACGGTCGTTGACGTCAGTAAAAATCCAGATACTGCCTTTTTCCGGATTCTCCGAATCAAATGCCCGTCCAGTCAGTTCGCACCAGAACGGCTCACCATTCGCCCGCACCAGCATGATAGTAGCCGCAAATTGCAGGCCAAGATTCAGAGCACGATAAGCTTCAGTGCCGAACGAGGTAAAGGTCTCATCAGACTCATATAGTATCCGGGTGGAATGACCAATAGCACTACCCGGTGTATAGCCCATCATCTCCTCAAACCGGCGATTACAGGAGATAATACGGCGATCTTTGACACTGATGATGCCGACCAGTGCGTTATCCAGCAATGCTGCCTTTTCCGTGAGTAGTGCGGTCATCATCTCTTCGTTACGCTTGCGTTCGGTAACATCACGACCGACCATGACGCCATAACAATCGCCATCCAGCACGGCAATACGAAATGAAAGATCCAGCCAGATAAACGTATTATTTGTATCGTATTTGGTAATGACTGAGTGATTCGGCAACTGCCGGGGATCGCGTCGGAAAACCATATCCCGATGCAGAATATCCAGCACTTTAACTGCATCCGCCCCCAGTCCGAGTGATTCAAATGATTTGCCAATCAAGGCTTCGACCGGCTTACCGATAAGCCGCCCAAATGCAGCATTCGCATCCGTGATCAGACCGTCCGGCAGTGTCACCAGCACTACAAAATCAGAGGTGTGATCCAGCAGGGTATGGAAACGCTCCAGCCGATCGAGATTCTGTTTCAGCTGAGGATAATAGCTTTTGTGGAATGAGCGTTCACCAAGACCGATGATCCGTTCTTTTCGTTCTTCCCAGTCATCTGCGGAATCACAGTGCTTCACCATAGATTACCTTTATGTCGCCAATAGAGGCATGACGCGGGTTCGTCACCAGACAGGCATCATTCGCTGCATGGAAAGCCAGCTCCGGAATATCACTTTCTTTAACACCACACAACCGCATTCGTTCTACGATACCCATCCGGTTGCGTAACGAAGTCAAGGTTTCGGTAATACGGTTAGCCCGCTGTTTTTCTGTCAGACCTCGCAGATCCAACCCCATCATTTCACCAATTTTCTCGTAACGCTCTGATGCTTTCGAGATATTGAAGCGTACCACGTGATCCAGCAGCAATGCGTTGCATTCCCCGTGCGGTAGATCGAGATAACCACCCAGTGAATGCGCCATCGCGTGGACGGCACCGAGACTGGCGTTCGAAAAGGCCAGACCAGCCTGCAGGCTACCCAGCAACATGTTTTCGCGGGCGGATAAACAATCTGTCGCGGCAACCGCCTGTTCGATGTTATCCCAGATGAGTTTGATCGCAGCCAGCGCATGCACATCGACGACCGGAGAACTGGCAGTGGAGACATACGCTTCAATAGCATGCGTCAGTGCATCAATACCGGTACAGGCCGTCAGATGCGGATCAAGTGTCAATGTGGTTTCCGGGTCGATCAGTGCGACATCCGGCACGACACTCTTGCTGATGATCGCCATCTTGTAGCGCTCCGGAGAGTTTACAATGATGCAGAACTGGGAAATTTCGGCGGCCGTACCCGCCGTGGTAGGAATGCAGATCAATGGCGGGCCGGGAATATCTACCTGATCAGCACCTTCAAACACATGAATATCGCACTGATTGGAAAAGACCAAACCGATGGCCTTAGCACAATCGATAACACTGCCGCCGCCCAGCGCAACGATCACATCACAACGCTCCCGGGCATAAAATGCCGCTCCCGCCATGACTTCATAATCTTTCGGATTCGGCGTCAAATGTTTAAACACCACCGATTCAATGCCCATTTCAGAAAGATCGTGTTGCACATCCTGCAGCCAGCCAGCAGCAATGACACCCGGATCGCTGACTATCAGTACTCGCCGCGCCCGCATATTTCTGGCATAAAATCCAACCCGATGACGGGCACCGACACCAAAAATGAATTCAGGCGCAACAAACTTACGCATTTCATAGAGAGCCATAACGACCTCCTGAAGCAGAGTGATTGTCCTTCTGCTTCCGGCTTTTCGCACTCAGTACATATAGCTTGATTCTAGTACATCATTTTGTACCTATCTGAAAAAACGGAGGTCCTCAGACCTCCGCTATCAGATACTCACATCATGTTCAGCGATTCCGTTTAACCTTGAACTGACGCACCAGATGATTGAGCTGTTCAGCCTGAGAGGTAAGCTCTTGTGCAGCAGCAGAGCAGTTCTCGGAGTTGGCACTGTTCTGATGGGTAATTTCATCAATCTGCGAAATCCCCAAACTAACCTGCTCAATACCTGAAGCCTGTTCACTGGATGCTGACGCAATATCAGCTACCAGCGAAGAGACCTCCGCTGCACCGGTAACAATATCTCCCAGTGCTGATGCCGTTTTATCTGCCAGTTCCATACCTTTTACAGTGCGTTGACTGGATTCTGCGATCAGTGATGCTGTACGTTTGGCCGCTTCGGCGCTACGGGCTGCCAGATTACGAACTTCATCCGCCACCACAGCAAAACCACGTCCATGCTGACCGGCACGTGCTGCTTCAATCGCTGCATTCAGTGCCAGCAGGTTGGTTTGTGTAGCGATCTCATCAATCGCCTTGATGATATTGGTAATATCTTTACCGGAGCGGTCAATTTCCTGCATCGCTACCATCAGATCTTCCATCAGCGCATTACCACCATGTGCCGACTGTTCCGCCGCCACTGAGAGATGATTCGCCCGTTGAGCATTTTCCGCACTCATCTTGGTTTGTGCCGCCATCTGGGTCATCGTGGCACTGATTTCAGTGATAGCAGACGCCGATTCGGTAGCCCCGCTCGAGAGATCCTGGCTCAGTGCAGATACCTGCCCCGCATTACCACTGATTTGCTCCGCACCGTTTTGCAACTCTGATACCAGTTGATTCAACGTATTTACCATGCGCTGCAAGGCCAGACCAAGCTGGTCGCGGTTAGAGGCGAGGCGAACATCCAGATCCAGATCACCCTGTGAAATTCGCTCCGCTAATGTTACCTGCCCTTGCAGACTATCAGCCATACTATCCAGCGCTTTGGACAGCTCACCCACTTCGTCGCTGGATTCATGTCTCAGCCGCTGGGACAAATCGCCTTCCTGAATAGCCTGAGCCAGATCAGCTGCTTTACGGATCGGTGTCGCCAATGAACGGGCGGATATCCAGAGCGCAATCATCGCCAGCACAGAAATCCCAATACCTACCCCAATCTGCCAGATGGTGTTTTGGGTGCTTTCAGCTGACATTTCCTGTTCCAGCTTATGCACGGAAGCCAGCACAATATCTTTATGCACTTTCAGCATGATGGACCAGGGTTTCCCCGTACGGCCAAGATTGATCGGCGCTAGCACAGTCACCATTCCTGTACCGCTATCGATGCCAGCCATACTGCGGCCTTCCTTGATGGCCTTCATACTTTCATCCCAGTTTTCACCGGCAATCTTTTTGAATTGGTCACCAATCAGCTCAGGCTGCTTACTCTCCGCAACTAACAATCCCTGTTCGCTGATAATGGCAACCTCGCCCTGATCATTAAATAACTCTTTACTGACCTGTTTACTGATTTTCTGCACGAATTCGAGGTCATAGTCAGCACCGGCAACACCTAGGAATTTACCGTTTACAGTAATCGGTACCGACATGGTTGCCAGCCAGACCTGTTTCCCCTGTACGATATAAGGCAACGGGCCTAATACACTCTCTTTACCAGTATCACGCGGACCAATGTACCAACCGCCCTTCAACACACCATTCGGATGAGTGTCGTTAGTGTCATATTCAACCAGTGGCTGTACCGCAATTTTGCCATCTGCAGACCGGGTCCAATATGGAGTGTAGCGACCTGTTACCGAGTTATTACCGCTCTGACCATCTTTGAACGCATCATCGGTGCCATCCAGCGCATTAGGTTCCCAACAGGAATAGGTACCATTAAAATTCGGATTACCTTTCAGCACATTCAGCAAAATTGCATTGATCTGATTACGTCCGAGCGTAAGGCCGCCACTATCTGCTTCCAGTTTGGCAACCTCAAAGGTGTCAGCCATCGCCCTGGCTGAATCTAGAGCAACTTCCAGCTCCGCGCGGATTTCCCCTGCATATCGCCCACCAAGATTAGTCAAAGCATTCAGTGCAACTTCCTGTGATGAGGTACTGGCACGGGTTGTTACTAATTGTTGAGTCGCCGATGCTGAATACACACCATACGTAACCAGTGATCCGGCTGTGGCCAGCAGACAAATTCCACCTATGAGCGCAATTTTTGACTGTATTGATCGTAATTGCATAAGCTCTCCAAACTCTGTTTCTGAGAATAAACCCGTTGCGATTTGTCTAAGAAAGATTGAATTTCCTGACACCCGCCACATGCCTTTCTAAGCGTAGCTAGTGACTGGGAAGTGCTGGAGAGTTGCCAATACTAATTATTCATTTTGTAACGAACATCGCACCGTACAGAGAATCGCTTCGTCAAAGCAAGGGGGAGGAAATCAGGTAAATGAAGTGTAAAGATAAAAAGCAGAAAAAATAAAAGGGCGACATGGTCACCCCTCAGAAAGTCTTGGTTGCCCAAGCCTGCGACGATGTTGATCGTCTTATGTCATCCTTGAAGGCTTTTCCCGCTCCTGCGGAATATCCCTTTAAGCATCCTGCGTAACAACCTATCCTTGATTGTCACTAACTTCATCCGTGAAGTGTTCCTGATAACCACATCCTGTTGTGCATCCTTTTGCCATCCTGGCTTGCTACTCATCCTGAGTAACAACCACTCCATCCGGAGTGTTCCTTTGTCATCCTGACAGTCACTCGTCCTGAGCAACAGCCTCAATCCTGAGGTGTCCTTGTGTCGTCCTGACAGCTACTCATCCTGAGTAACAGTAACTTCATCCTGAAGTGTCCTTTGTCATCCTGACTGGCTTCTTAATCCGAAGAAGCCGCAGCGCGTCCTGCAGAAGTAATACTAAAGA
>SSEX01000068.1 GCA_008015085.1 Tolumonas sp.
CTACCGGTTTATGCGGGTGATGCGGATTGCGATCCATCCGGCCTGTCAGCATCTCGGGTTGGGAAGTCAGTGCATTTCCGCTTTAACTGCCTATTACCGGGATCATGCCGATTTTCTCGGCTGCTCGTTTGCTGCCACGCCGGAAGTATTACGGTTCTGGCGCAAACAAGGCTGGCAAGCAGTCCGGCTCGGGTTAAGTAAAGATATGGCGACCGGTTGTCATGCGGCTGTGTTGCTGACTGGCTTGCAGCCTGAATCAGAAGCGCAATTAGTCTTCTGGCAGCAGCAATTCCAGCAACAACTACCGGTTTGGCTGGCACATCTGCTCAGTGAATTATCCTACGATATCATTTTGCCTTTGCTGCAATCATCGCATGCCATGTCGTTAACACAGCAGGAGCTGGCCGATCTGACGGCATTCAGCGATCATCATCGCTCGGCGGATCACTGCTGGCCTGCAGTCCTTCGGTTAATGCAGGTATCTGCGGAAAAACTGAGCCAATTACCGCAAACTCAGTCTTCAATCCTGATCCAACGTTTCTGGCAGGGAAAATCATGGGGTTGGCTGGCGCAACAGCATCAGCTGACGGGGCAAAAAGCTGTAATTCAGCAGTTGAGACTGGCAGTAAAAAAACTGCTCTCCCTGCCGGGGTGAGGGCAGGCAAGAGCAGTAAATATACCTTCCCTCTTGAAGCTGCAGCGGTGTGGGCTGCAACTCCAAGTTATTTGGGTATAGAGGCGCAGAGAAGGGTTACAACTTATTTCTGTTTATCCAGAAATGCTTTGGTTGATTCAATTTGTGCCTGTTCAAACGCCAGGCGTGCTTTCAGCATCTCAACAAATTTGGTTTTTACTTTTGGATCTTTAATGTCATCCAGCTGTTTCTGCAGCTGTTCGGTGTCGTTCATGCGCATATGCATGCCACGGCCATTGGCATCACGACCTTGCATCATTTTACCGTGGCGCATCATGCCAGGGCCAAAACCATCACCATCGGCATCCGGGCCACCGAAAGGACAAGGCTGAACGGCTGCCGGTGTAGTTGGTGTTGCTGTAGTGGCTGCTTCTGTTGCTGCCCAGCCAGCCAGAGGTAAACTGGTCATCAGGGCCAGGGTCAGCAGTGCTTGTTTGCGAGTTAACATGGTGTATCTCCTCTTCTCACATCAATTTGTTTTTGCACTATCATTACAGACCATAATTGTTGCAACGCTGTGCCAAAAACAGACTATTTTGTAACAGACTTTGCCAGATTAGCCCGCTGACATAATTTGCCATACATTCCTTACGCAACTTTATATACTGACGGCATACGCTTTCGAGGAACCCGCATGAACCAGCCTTTACCCCACATTCTGGTGGTTGATGACCACGCTGAAATCCGTGATTTGCTGAAACGCTTTCTTGAGCAACATGGCTTTAAAGTCACCTGTGCCCGTGATGGCAAAGAGATGAAAAAGTTGCTGGATAGCGGTCATTTCACTCTACTGGTGCTGGATCTGATGCTGCCGGGGGAAGATGGCCTGACTCTGTGTCGCGATCTACGGGCCAAATCGTCGTTGCCAGTGGTGATGCTGACGGCGATGGGGGAAGAGATGGATCGTATCATCGGGCTGGAGATGGGGGCAGATGATTATCTGGCCAAACCGTTTAACCCTCGGGAATTGCTGGCGCGCATTAAGGCTGTATTGCGCCGTGCCAATCTGATGCCGGAAGTGCAGGACGATTTACCCGGCAAGCTCTATTTTGACCACTGGCAGCTGGATATGTCCCGCCGTGAGCTGATTGATGAGCAGGGGGTCTCCATCAGTCTCTCAACGGCCGAATTTGATTTACTGAAAGTGTTTCTGGAACGGCCGAAACGGGTGCTGAGCCGCGATCAGTTGCTGGATCTTGCTCGTGGCCGCGAAGCGCAGGCCTTTGACCGGGCGATTGATACGCTGGTTAGCCGGTTACGCCGTAAACTGGAGCTTGATCCGAAAAAACCGGAACTGATTAAGACGGTATGGGGTGGTGGCTATATGTTCAGTGCTGAGGTTCGGCATGACAATTGAGTGGCCTTCCCGCTGGCGGCGCTGGTTGCCACAGAGCATTACCGCACAGATCCTGCTGCTGGCGCTGGCCGGGCTGATATTGGCACAGGTGCTGGGGTTACAGATTTATCAGCATGAACGGGACGAAGCACTGGGGCTGGTGAACAGTCGTAATGCGATTATTCGTTTATCGTCAGTCGTTCGTCTGTTAAGCAGCTCGCCACCACAGTTACATGAGGAGATCTTGCGGGCCAGCCGTAGTGAAACACTGGTGATGCGTATTCAGGATGTGCCGCTGTCTCCCAGCGAGCACAACGTTGATTATGAAAACATCTTCCGCCGTTTGCTGGATTATCCGAACAGCTTGACTATTCAAATCAGTGCGGAAAAAGTGCGGGATATGCCGCCGCCCGTTATGTTTCAGCAGATGCATGACAAAGACGGCAAAGGGCGTATGCACGGCAACAGCTTTCCGCCGCCGATCTGGCTGCGGGATGTGCGTATGTATGGTTCGATTGAGCTGGTGGATGGTCGTTGGCTCAATTTCAGCTCATTGGCCGATCGCGAGCCGCCAACCTGGTCACCGAGTTCACTGCTGAGCGTATTGCTGGTGGCGCTGCTGGTCGGTGGTGTGCTGATCATCTTACTGCGCCGGGCGACCCGTCCACTCAAGTTATTGGCGCAGCAGGCTGAACAATTTGGCCGCGGTGATGCTATTCCGCCGCTGGATGAAACCGGCCCGCTGGAGATAGCCGAAACGCTGGCTGCCTTTAACCGCATGCAGCTACGCCTGAACCGCTTTGTACAGGATCGTACCCAGATGCTGGCCGCGATTTCTCATGATCTGCGTACGCCATTGACCAGTCTGCGGCTGCGCTGTGAGTTTCTGCCGGATGGTGACGATCGCGAACGGATGCTGCAAACACTGGCGCAGATGGAAAGTATGCTGCACGCCACGCTCAGTTTTGCCCGTGACGAACATCAGGGTGAGCCAAGCCGTCAGGTTGATCTGGTGAGTCTGCTGCATAGTTTGTGTGATGATTATGAGGACAATGGCCAGCCTGTTGTGTGTCTGGCGGAAGGCAAACGGGTTTATCAGTGCCGGCCGGAAGTGTTGCGGCGGGTGTTACAGAACTTGATCAGCAACGCTCTCAAATATGCCGGCGATGCGGAAGTATCGCTTGAGGAAACAACGTCTTCCGTGCTGATCCGGGTTCGGGACCATGGTACCGGTATTCCGGAAGAGCAGCTGGAAAGTGTCTTCAAACCGTTCTACCGGCTGGATGAGGCGCGTAATACCGAAGATGGCAGTGTCGGACTGGGTTTATCCATTGCCCGCACGCTGATCCATCAGCATGGCGGGGAGTTACGTCTGAAGAATATGCCGGATGGCGGATTACAGGCAGAAATTGAATTACCGGCCTGAGAGAGGGGGAATCGCTTGGTTTCCCCTGGTTAAATCCGTATAGTCGTCAGGTTTTCCTGACAGGATTAGAGAATAGAATGTTTCAAGATAACCCGTTACTGGCGCAGCTCAAGCAGCAGCTGCGTGACAATCTGCCGAAAAAAGAAGGGGTCGTTCGTGCCTCAGATCGTGGTTTCGGCTTTCTGGAAACCGATCATCGCGGAGAAAGCTATTTCATCGCGCCTCAGCAGATGAAACGGGTAATGCATGGTGATCGCATCATCGCTGTTATTCGTTCCGAAAATGGCAAAGAGCAGGCAGAACCGGAATCGCTGGTCACTCCTTTTCTGAGCCGCTTTGTCGCACGTATTAAAGTCATTAAAGACCGCCTGTTTGTGGTGCCTGACCATCCGGTACTGAAAGAGGTACTGAAAGCCCGCCCGAAAAAAGGGCTGGATGAGAAACAGTTCAAAGAAGGTGACTGGGTTATTGCTAACCTGAAACGTCATGCACTGGGCGAAGAAGCTAACGGCCACTTTGCCGAAATCACTGAATACGTGACCCATAACAATGACCCGGAAGCACCATGGTGGGTGGTATTACGTCGCCATGATTTAGCCCGTGCTGCGCCGGAAATCGAACAAGACTGGCAGCTGCGCGATGAAGGCCTGAGCCGTGAGGATCTGACCGCTTTACCGTTCGTGACTATTGACGGCGAGTCCACCAAAGACATGGACGATGCGCTCTATGTTGAAACCACCGATAACGGCTGGAAGCTGCTGGTGGCGATCGCTGATCCGACAGCCTATTTTGAGCCGGGCAGTGAGCTGGATAAAGAAGCCGCTAAACGCGCCTTTACCGTCTATCTTCCGGGCCGCAACATTCCGATGATCCCTCGCCATTTAAGTGATGAGCTGTGCTCTCTGGTGGAAGGGGAAGATCGTCCGACGCTGTGCTGTGAAATGTTTATCACGGCAGAAGGTGCTCTGCTGCCGGAACCGCGTTTCTTTGCAGCGACGATCCGTTCACAGGGCCGTCTGATTTACGATCAGGTCTCTGATTTACTGGAAAATGGCAGTGCCGACGGCTTTGCGCCGGTACCAGCCGTAGCTGAGCAGATTGCGCTGCTGCACGCAGCTACTTCTGCCCGTCAGGCATGGCGTAAAGAACATGCCATTCTGTTTAAAGATCGCCCAGATTACGATTTTGAACTGAATGAAGCCGGGGAAGTGGTGGCCATTCATGCCTCTTTCCGCCGCAGTGCCAACAAGATCGTGGAAGAAGCGATGATCGCGGCGAACCAGTGTGCCGGTGATTTCCTCGCGCAGCAGCCGGGTTACGGTATTTTCAACGTCCACGCCGGTCTGGATGTCGATAAGTTCAAGGGTGCACAGGAGCTGCTGCAACAGCACAATGCCCCGATCACCGATGAATCGCTGTTCACACTGGAAGGCTTCTGCAAACTACGTCACTGGCTGGATGCACAACCAACCAGTTATCTGGATAACCGTATTCGCCGCTTCCAGACCTACTCATTGATGTCGACTGAACCCGGCTCGCATTTTGGTCTGGGTCTGACGCACTACGCCACCTGGACATCGCCGATCCGTAAATACGGTGACATGATTAACCACCGTATTCTGAAGGCCATCATCAGCCAGCAGGAAATCCCGGCCTGTCCGGATGCGGCATTGAGCGAATCGCTGAGTCTGGCGCGTCGCAGTAACCGGATGGCGGAGCGCGATATCGGTGACTGGCTGTATGTCCGCTTCCTGGCACCGGCGGTGGCGTCACAGCAAGTATTCGATGCTGAAGTGATGGATGTCATGCGCAGTGGGATTAAAGTACGTCTGCTGGAAAACGGCGCGGTGTGTTTTATTCCGGCCAGCCTGATCCTGAAAGATCGTAAACGTTTTGTCTGCAGTCATGACGAAGGTCGAGCTTCTCTTGATGGTGAAGTTTACTACGAGTTGGGCCAAACCATTCAAGTCAGATTGCAGGATGCGATTGAAGCAACCCGTACGTTGATAGCGATTCCGACTGAACTGCCATCAGCGGCAGCGCCGGTGACCAAAGAAGCACTGGCAGAATCAGAGCATGAACTGATTGACGAGCTGCTGACGGAACCGGAAGAGAGCGTTCCTGAAGAAGACGAAGCGTAATCGGTAAACGACAAACAAAAAGGAGGCAAATCAGCCTCCTTTTTTTCATGCTGTTTTTTTGTATTCGGTTAGTTCTGAGTACGCTTTGCCTCAATTTCAGCTTTTTTCTTTAGCGATGCCTGATACAGCGATTCGCGCAGTTCGAACATGCGGAAAAAACCAAACAGCAACAACTCAATATAGTCACGCTTGGTCAGCTTGATTAAGTCTTTAGCAACCAGAGTCATGATGGCCGCCTGGATGCCGTGCACCATCAGAACCAGTACCGCGAACACCGGAATTAATGTATGAATTTTGCCTTCCAGCGGATGAAAAAAGGTGAAATAGACACTTCCCAGCCAGAACCCCATTACAATCAGTTTGGCTAACAACAGAAAAAACCATTTCATGGTGACGGACGCTCCCGTAAATACAACTGATAACAGACCTGACCAGCCTGTTTATCTTTTAATAATTGCCAGTTTGCAGGGATAACCGGTGGTGTTCCTTCATTTTCCCGTTCCAGATAAATCAGCGCACTATCCGCTAGCCAGCCCTGTTGCTCCAGCAGCGGGATCACTTGGGATAACAGTTCTTTGCGGAACGGCGGATCTAAAAACACCAGCTCAAACGGTTCTGTACAAGGCTGCTGTAACACCTGTAACGCATCGCGGCAGACGACCTGCGCCTGTGTGCATTGCAACGTTTGCAGGTTTTGCTGTAGCTGGCGTGCTGCTTTTGGCTCCTGCTCTATCATCATGACATAACTGGCATAACGGGAGAGTGCTTCAAATCCCAAACTGCCACTTCCGGCAAAGACATCCAGACAACGGCTGTGACGGACATCCGTCGCCAGCCAGTTAAACAGCGTTTCTTTTACCCGATCAGTGGTCGGGCGCAATCCTTCTACGTCATGAACTGGCAACTTGCGGCCTCGCCACTGACCACTGATTAGACGGATCGTTCCGCTTCTGCCAGCAGAAGCAGTTGAACGGGAAGAAGAGGAAGTTTTGCTGCGCGCCATGGGGTTTCTTCATCAAAAGCCGGAAAAGGTGGTAGTATGACGCCCAGTTTATGTACCGTCATACCCTCGAAGGCGGCATTCTAACAGCCTATGCAGCAAGTGAGTAATCGTTAATGGCAAAAGGATTTTTCTCCTGGTTCAACCGGGGTTCAAAAGATAAAACAGCGCCACAAGAGACCCAGCCTGAAGAGTCACTGAAGGTCACGCCGGAGGCTGCTGAACAGCCAGCTCAGCCAGACATTGAGTCTGTTCCTGTGACTGAGCTGCAAGCGGAAATGCGTGAGCAGGTCGTTCCGGTTGTTGCTGAAACCGTGTCTGAGCCTGTTGCTACTATCCATGAAGTGGCTGAAATTCAGTCACCTGAAGCAACTGAGCCTGAAGTAGCAGAAACGCCGGAAGCTCTGGAAGCACCAGAAATTCAGGAAGTAGACGCTGTCGCAGAAGAACCCCTGATCAGTGAATTTGCTGTGGCCGAGCAGCAGGAAGAAACACAGGAAAAACCGAAACGCGCTGGCCTATTCAGTCGTCTGGTCAAAGGTCTGATGCGTACCCGTGAATCGATCGGTGCCGGCTTCATGGCACTGTTCCGCGGCAAAAAACTCGATGATGACTTGTTTGATGAACTGGAAACACAGCTGCTGACCGCTGACTTAGGGGTAGAAACCACGCAACGCATCATGCAGAGCCTGACCAAACAGGCCAAACTGCATCAGCTGAAAGATGCTGAAGCACTTTATGATCTGCTGAAGCAGGAGATGGCAGCCATTCTGCAACCGGTCAGTCAGCCACTGCAGATCGACAGCAGTAAAACACCGTATGTCATCCTGATGGTCGGAGTGAACGGCGTCGGCAAAACCACCACCATTGGCAAACTCGCTAAGCTGTTCCAGGCGCAGGGTAAATCAGTGATGCTGGCAGCAGGCGATACTTTCCGGGCCGCCGCAGTAGAACAGCTGCAAGTGTGGGGGCAACGCAACCATATCCCGGTGATCGCCCAGCATACCGGTGCTGATTCAGCTTCGGTGATTTTCGATGCGATCCAGGCTGCGAAGTCCCGAGGTGTTGATATTCTGATTGCTGATACGGCCGGGCGTTTGCAGAACAAGAACCATCTGATGGAAGAGTTGAAAAAAATCGTGCGTGTCATGAAAAAACACGACGAGAGTGCGCCGCATGAAGTCATGCTGACACTCGATGCCAGCACCGGTCAGAATGCCATCAGTCAGGCTAAATTGTTCGGCGAGGCCGTTGGTGTGAATGGCATTACACTGACTAAACTCGACGGTACTGCGAAAGGCGGGGTGATTTTCGCCATTGCCAATCAGTTTAATATCCCAATCCGTTATATCGGGGTGGGTGAAGCGATTGAAGATCTGCGTCAGTTTGAAGCGAATGATTTTATCGAAGCACTGTTCAGCGGAGAGCAACACTAAACCATGATCCAGTTTGACCATGTCAGTAAGGTATACAGCGGTGGTCACATGGCACTGCAGAAAGTCAGCTTTCAGCTGCGTTCTGGGGAAATGGCCTTTTTGACTGGTCATTCCGGAGCAGGGAAAAGTACCTTACTCAAACTTATCAGTATGCAGGAGCGGCCATCAGATGGCCGCATTCTCTTTAATCGTCGCGACCTTTCGCAAATCTCCAAGGCTGAAGTACCTTTTATCCGCCGTCAGATCGGCATGATTTTTCAGGATCACCGCCTGCTGCTTGATCGCTCGGTATTCGACAATGTTGCCTTACCGCTGCAGATCTCCGGTGCATCACCGCTGGAAATTCAGAAACGAGTGATGGCCGCGCTGGATAAAGTGCACCTGCATAACAAGGCTCAGCATCTGCCGATGATGCTCTCCGGCGGTGAACAGCAACGGGTCGGCATTGCCCGAGCCATTGTCAACATGCCGCCTTTGCTGCTGGCCGATGAACCGACCGGTAATCTTGATGCTGATCTGGCGCACGAAATCATGCTGCTGTTCCGCGAACTGAATGCGCTGGGTGTAGCGATCCTGATTGCAAGTCATGACCAGAAACTGATTGAAGAGAGTGGCCAGCGTAAGCTGGTGCTACAGCAAGGTCGTCTGGTGGAAGATACAGGAGCAGAACATGGCGCGTAAATCCAACTCGCATGTGCAGTCTGCACCGGGACACAGCAACCGCTTCGCGCTGTGGGTGTATATCCATCTGCAGCAATTGCGGCAGACCATGCGCGAGATTTGGCACACCCCGCTGACCTCACTGATGACGATTGGCGTGATAGGTGTCAGTCTGGCGCTGCCGGCTGCACTGATGGTGATCCTGAAGAATGCTGAAAGTGTAACCGCTCAGTGGCAAAGCGGCACACAAATTACCCTCTATCTGCAAAAAGGCACCAGTGATGCGGAAGTTCAGTCGCTGCAGGATCGCATCCGTCAGAATAGTCAGGTGGAATCGGTGCGGTATATTTCGCCGGAGCAGGGGATGACGGAGTTCAAAGCCATTTCCGGGTTCTCTGAAGCGCAGGCATATTTATCTGATAACCCGTTACCCCCAGTGCTGGAGGTAAAACCGCGCCAGGTATTCCACAGCCCGCAGGAAAGCGAACAACTACTGCAGAGCCTGAAACAGGAAAGTGCGGTTCAGCAGGCAAAACTGGATATCCAGTGGGTGACCCGGCTGAATGGTATCATTGAGCTGGCTCGTCAGCTGGTACATGTGTTCGGTGGCTTTCTGGTGATCGGGTTGATGCTGACCGTTGCCAACACGCTGCGGCTGTATATCTTCAGCCGTCGCTCAGAAATCGAAGTGATGAAGCTGGTGGGTGCAACGGATGGTTTTATCCAGCGGCCGTTTCTTTATCTGGGTTTCTGGTATGGCGTGGTGGGCGGTTTAGTAGCCTGGTGGCTATCTGAAGTATTGCTGTTACTGAGTGAACAGGCGGTGACGTATCTGGCTGAGTTATACGACAGCAGTTTCCGTCTGACCGGACTTGGTTCTGCGGATGGCGGGCTGTTGATCCTGCTTGGCGTTTCGCTCAGTATGGGGGCTGCCTGGTTTTCGGTACATAAACACCTGCGTGAAATTGAACCACAATAATTTTTAAAAAAAGATCGAAAAATAGCGAACTTTTAGACAAACCGCTTGTCTCAATTATTGAGGGTTAATTCTGTTGGGAAAGTCATCTTTCTCCTTTGGCTTGGTGATGATGTATTTTTGATACTTGGTATATCGGAAACATGCTCAGATTTTGGGGAGTCTTTGGATCTCCCCTTTTTTCTGTCTAAAATTTGTTAACAAGCGTGACAAGATATGCAAAACTTGATATTGAACAAGTTTAACTATCCCGAACGCTTACGGGATGTGTTATTACAAGCATCTTTGAATGAAGCATTCGACGTTAAGGTAAAAGAGGTATTCGATGAGTACTGATCTTCAGCGCAATTTAGTTCTGGTTCCCCAGGGTAGTCTGGAGGGCTATATTCAGGCAGTGAACAGCATCCCGATGCTGACTGCTGAAAAAGAACGCGAACTGGCTGAACAGTTGCAGAACCACGGTGACTTGGAAGCTGCCCGTCAGCTGGTTATGTCACACCTGCGTTTTGTGGTACACATCGCACGCACTTATTCTGGCTATGGATTGCCACAGGCTGACCTTATCCAGGAAGGAAACATCGGTTTGATGAAAGCAGTAAAACGCTTTGACCCATCAGTCGGTGTGCGTCTGGTCTCCTTTGCTGTGCATTGGATCAAAGCTGAAATACATGAATATGTGCTGCGTAACTGGCGGATGGTTAAAGTCGCCACCACAAAAGCGCAACGTAAGCTATTCTTTAATCTGCGCAAAACGAAAAAGCGTCTTGGCTGGTTCAGCCATGATGAAGTCCGTGCTGTGGCAGATGAATTAGGCGTATCTCCGGAAGATGTCACCGAAATGGAAGCCCGGATGAGTGGTCAGGATCACTCCTTCGATGGCTGGGATGACGAAGAGAACGACAATAATTTCGCGCCGGCACAGTATCTGGAAGATAAATCTTCCGATCTGGCTGCGGTGTATGAAAATGACAACTGGGACACTCATGCGGAAAACCGCCTGACTTATGCTCTGCAAGGTCTGGATGAGCGTAGCCAGCAGATCATCCGGGCCCGTTGGCTGGATGAAGACAACAAACTGACGCTGCAGGAGCTGGCTGATCGTTATGGTGTATCGGCTGAACGTGTCCGTCAGCTGGAAAAGAATGCACTGAAGAAGCTCAGGGATGTGCTGGAGGCATGATTGCCCGACTGAACCATGAAAGGTCTCTTTAGCGAGGCCTTTTTTTTGGCTATGAAATACCAGAAGGAGAATTAAGCATGAAGCTGCTGAAACAATTGTTTATCCAGAACCGTCAGTGGGCGGAGCAGATCAAGGCCGAAGATCCTCAGTTTTTTGAAAAACTGGCCGCGCAACAAGCGCCGGAATACTTATGGATCGGTTGCTCTGACAGTCGTGTGCCAGCGAATGAATTACTTGGCTTACTGCCGGGCGATGTGTTTGTACACCGTAATGTGGCGAATCTGGTGGTGCATACTGACTTCAACTGTCTGTCTGTCATTCAGTATGCGGTCGAAGTCCTGAAGGTAAAACATATCATTGTCTGTGGCCACTATCATTGCGGTGGCGTCATTGCGGCAATGGGTAATAAAGAATACGGCCTGATTGATAACTGGCTGCGCAATATTAAAGATATCAATTACAAGTACCTTGCGCAGGTTGAGGCCATTGAGGATGAGAAAGAGCGACAGGACTACATGTGTGAACTGAACGTGCTCGAACAGGTCGCCAACGTTTGCTATACCTCCATCGTACAGAACGCCTGGCGGCGAGGGCAGAAGCTGGCGGTGCATGGCTGGATCTATGACGTGAAAGACGGGCTGCTGCAAGACCTGGAAATTACGGTCGATGCTCTGGAGCAGATACCGGATGTGTATCGATCTTCCTGCCAGAAGGTCTCTTCATTCCATAAACTCAAATAAGCAGGCACTGACTGCCTGTTTTATTGGGCAGTCAGTCAATTCCGCGACGGCCGGAGTTATATTTTTTGCTGCACGCTGGTGGCGGCTTCTTTCACTTTTTCTCCCCCCCGCTGAATATCCTGCCCGATCCCGTGGATGGTGTTACAGGCGCTCAGTAACAGCGTGGCGAGTAAGAATCCTGCTAGCATTTTCATTGCTGTACCTCTTTCATCTAATACGATAAATATAATTCAGCACACGGACATCGCTGTAAAAAAATTTATTATAACCTGATGATTGTTAACATAGCAGCGCATCAGTCAGGCAGGGAAACCGGGATAATATGAAGCATAAAAATTACTATCTGACGGAACAATTTATCACTGAATGGCTGACACCGGACATCGGGTTTGTTTTTCGTGCCGGTGAGGTGCTGGATGATTTTACCAGTGATTATCAGCATATTGAGGTGATGGAAACCAACGCTTTTGGGCGGGCATTTCGTCTTGATGGCTATTTGATGACGTCGGAAGAGGATGAATGGTTCTATCATGAAAACCTGAATCATATTCCGGCCATTACTCACCCTAATCCGCGTTCGGCCCTGATCATTGGTGGTGGAGACGGTGGTTCGGCCCGGCAACTTTTGAAATATCCGGGTATTGAACGGGTTGTGGTCTGTGAGCTGGATGCCGGGGTGGTAGCGATAGCCGAAGAATATTTCGGGAAGGTGCATCAGGGTGCATTTCATGATCCCAGGCTGGAGTTGGTGATTGCCGATGGGCTGAAATATGTTGCGCAATGCCAGGAGTCGTTTGACTTGATCATTCTTGACCTGACCGACCCTCAAGGGTATGCCGAACCGCTTTATACCCGTGCATTTTTTGCGGATTGTGCCAGAGTGATTGGTGACCATGGTCTGTTATCTCTGCATGTGGGGTCACCACTATTCCATCAGGCTCGTTTTTCCCGGCTATTTGGTGAGTTAAGAGCGGTATTTCAGGTTGTCAGACCGATCCTGATCCCAATCACGTTGTATGGTGGTTTTTGGGGGATGGCTTGTGCCAGTCAGTTGCGTGATCCGAAACGGCTGGATGCGGATATGGTGGAGCAGCGACTGCAGCAGAGAGGTATTACGGGTCTGAATTATTACAACGGCGATACTCATCAGGCGGCTCTGGCTCAGCCTAATTTTGTGCGTCGCCTCTTGCAGCAGACAGAGTAATTGCCAGCTGAGCCTGATTACGGCAGAGGATGGTACGGACAGAGCCGGATTGACCGGCTCTACGATGATCACTCAGCGCCCTTTCATCGGGTAACGCGGCTTTTTCAGATTTTCGATTGAGAATATTTCATTAAGCTGAGTTTCGCTCAGTAAACCACGCTCCAGCACTGCCTCTCTGACTGATTTCCCGGTGGCGACGCATTCTTTACCGATTTCATCACAGGCATGATGACCAATATAGGGCGTCAGAAAAGTCACCAGACCAATTGAGCCAAACACATAGGCTTCGCAGCGTTCTTTGTTAGCGGTGATCCCTTCTACGCATTTTTCCCGCAGGCAGGTGCAGGCATTACCCAGCAGCTCCAGCGATTCAAACATACATTGTGCAATCACTGGTTCCATAACATTCAGTTGTAACTGTCCGGCCTCGGCGGCCATGGTTACAGTGACGTCATTTCCCATGACTTTAAAGCAGACCTGATTCACGACTTCGGGGATCACCGGATTCACCTTGGCGGGCATAATGGATGAACCTGCCTGACGTTGTGGCAGATTGATTTCGTTCAGCCCGGCCCGGGGACCAGAGCTGAGCAGCCGCAGATCGTTGCAGATTTTGGATAGTTTCATGGCCAGCCTTTTATAGGCACCATGCAGCATCAAATAAGCGCCACAGTCGGATGTGGCTTCGATTAAGTCTTCTGCTGGAATGTAACTGTGCCCAGTAATTTCAGCCAGATAACGGATGGCCAGAGAAGAATAATCTGGTGGAGTATTCATGCCGGTACCAATGGCCGTGGCACCGAGGTTGACCTCCAGCAACAATTCCTGACAACGGGTAATATTTTTGATCTCTTCCCGCAATGTGACAGCAAAGGCATGAAACTCCTGACCGCGCGTCATGGGAACGGCATCCTGCAGTTGGGTTCGTCCCATCTTCAGTACATCATTAAAGCTGACGGCCTTATCATCAAAAGCTGTGATGAGCCTTTTCAGTTTGTTCAGTAAGCCAAACGTGCTTTCATACAGTGCAACCCGGAATGCGGTAGGGTAAACATCATTGGTGGACTGGCAGCGGTTCACATGATCGTTTGGGTGCAATATGTCATACGCGCCTTTTGGGTGCCCGCGCAATTCCAGTGCCAGATTGGCGATCACCTCGTTGGCGTTCATGTTGACCGAAGTACCGGCTCCGCCCTGAAACAGATCGATCGGAAACTGGTCAAAACAACGTTCAGCCGAGAGCATCAGATCGCAGGTCGTGATAATCATGTCTGCATGCTCTGTGCTCAGCGTGCCCAATGCTTTATTGGCTAATGCTGCTGCTTTTTTGGTGTGCAGTAACCCCCGGATAAAAGCCGGAACATCGCTGATCTTCTGATGACTGATCTTGAAATTTTCGAGTGCCCGTAATGTATGAATTCCATAATAATATTCGTTACTTACCGTCATACAGCCCAGCAGGTCTTCTTCTTCTCTGAATTGATCCATCGTGTTGTTCTCAGCTTTGTCGGGGGAATATAAGGTGAGTATGGCACACGTGTCCGGAGTGAATAATCTGTTCGTGCTGATGTTTACGTTGATTTATATAAAACTGAAGGCTGATACTTTTTGTTTTTTGCAACGAAATGAAAGTCGGTGATCTGGCGGTGAACATGACGCGATTGTGTGGATATCATCGCACTTCGCCGAGTTATCAGTTATTATTTCCCACTTTTGCAACATACGGTGAATAATCCCGTATTCCGTTCAATCCATGGGAGAGGAAGCCTGTGAACTTTACTAACCCGACGACGATTACGTTTGTCATTTATATTCTGGCAATGATCGGTATCGGCTTTGCAGCATGGCGATATACCCGCGATTTGTCCGATTACATTCTGGGTGGACGCAGCCTCGGTAGTTTTGTGACTGCCATGAGTGCCGGTGCATCTGACATGAGCGGCTGGCTGTTGCTGGGTCTGCCCGGTGCGGTATACGCGTCCGGTATTTCAGAAAGCTGGATCGCGATTGGTCTGATCCTCGGTGCCTGGTTTAACTGGCAGTTTGTAGCGGGTCGTTTGCGTGTCTATACCGAAATTACCCGTAATGCGCTGACTTTACCGGATTACTTCACTCATCGTTTTGAAGATCAGAGCAAATTGCTGCGTGTACTTGCCGCCGTTGTGATCCTGGTGTTCTTTACCATCTACTGTGCTTCCGGCATGGTGGCTGGTGCTCGTCTGTTCGAACAGACCTTTGGCCTGAGCTATGATACGGCGTTGTGGGCCGGAGCAGCGGCGACCATTCTGTATGTGTTTGTGGGTGGTTTTCTGGCGGTAAGCTGGACCGATACGGTGCAAGCATCGCTGATGATTTTCGCACTGCTGCTGACCCCGGTGATCGTCATGATGCATGCTGGTGGTTTTGATGAAGCGGTGCAAGCCATTAATTCGATGGATGTGAAATACAGTGATCTGTTCCATGGCACAACAGGCATCGGCATCATTTCTCTGATGGCGTGGGGACTGGGCTACATGGGGCAGCCGCATATTCTGGCCCGTTTCATGGCTATCAGCTCAGTAGAAGCCATGCCGAATGCCCGCCGTATTGGCATGACCTGGATGGTTCTGTGTCTGGGCGGTGCCGTGGCTGTTGGCTACTTCGGGATTGCGTATTTTGCGGCCAATCCGGCGCAGAGTAGTGCGGTACAGGCAAACCATGAAACTGTATTTATTTCTCTGTCCCAGTTGCTGTTCAACCCGTGGATTGCGGGTGTTCTGCTGTCAGCAATTCTGGCGGCGGTGATGAGCACGCTTTCCTGTCAGTTACTGGTCTCCTCTTCTGCACTGACTGAAGACTTCTACAAAGCCTTCTTCCGTCCTGATGCTTCTCAGAAAGAGCTGGTCTGGGTAGGTCGGTTGATGGTGTTGCTGGTCGCGGTGATTGCGATTGTCATTGCGGCTGATCCAACCAGTAAAGTATTGGGGCTGGTCGGTTATGCCTGGGCAGGATTTGGTGCAGCATTTGGCCCGGTTGTTGTGTTATCGCTGCTGTGGCCGCGGATGACCCGCAACGGTGCACTGGCGGGGATGCTGATTGGTGCCCTGACGGTGATCGTATGGCGAAATGGTGGCTGGTTTGGCCTGTATGAAATGGTACCGGGCTTCCTGCTCGCGACAGTGGCGATCATTCTGTTCAGTTTAATGGACAAAGCGCCTTCAACCCGTATGCAGCAGGACTTTGCGCGTATGGAAGCTGAAATGGCCAACCCTGGTGCATCATTAACCGCACCTGTGGTCGATTAAGCTCTTCCTGCTTTAAATAAGAAAGGCGCCATACCTTAGCGGATGGCGCCTTTTTTGTTTCTGTTTGATAGAAACTAAGCTTAGATCGTGTCAGCTTCTTCCAGCACTTTACGCAGACGGCGTAATCCCTCTACCATTTTTTCTGGTTCGGTGTGACTGAAGTTCAAACGGATATAACCGTGCGGCGGATTCTCTTCCGCAAAGAAGGCTTCACCAGGCATGAAGGCCACGCCGGCTTCCAGACCAC
>SSEX01000121.1 GCA_008015085.1 Tolumonas sp.
GATCAGCATTTGCATCTCTGCCAGTGTGCCGAATTCGGCAGCGATCTCCTGATAGTCTGAGATGTCGTAGCCGTTGTCGTCCATCGGTGATTTATAGACTGGCGATAGCCAGATGATATTGATCCCCAGTTGCTGTAAATAATCCAGTTTGCTGATGATACCGGCAATATCGCCTATCCCATCATTATTGGCGTCGAAAAAGCTACGAGGGTAAATCTGGTAAACTACTGCGTTATGCCACCATTTTTTATCAATTTCGTTAGTTATCATCGAGTTGATCCCTTCCAATGCTTGTTTGTATGACGTCACTATTACCGCAGACAGTTTTGAAAACTGTGACTGAGTCTTCACGATAGATTTACATTTTCATATATCAACTACACTTGAAAATATTCGTAACGGAAATAGAGATATTTAACCGGCAGAAATAGGAAGGGGAAACGGATAGCTCGTAACGGGATGTTTTATGTGAGGTATTCAGAATGCCGATGGCTCAAGCTAGGTTACATTTACTTATAATCACATTAGCTGGGATATTGTTTGCTTTACCCGCTTTGGTCAGCTCATGTCTTGCCGGTCATGATTTTTTCTTTCATGTCATGTTCAGCCATCATTTTACCGATCAGCTATTAGACGGTGAGTTATATCCACGCTGGATGCAGTATATGAATGCCGGGTTTGGCAGTCCGACTTTTTTCTTTTATGCCCCTCTGCCATATTATATTACCAGCCTCTTTTCTTTCATTGGATGGGGGGATAGTTCGGGCACTTTGCCACTGATTTTTTCTGCATGTGTTGCGTTGATTGCATCAGGAGTTACAGCCTATTTTTGGCTGAAAGAATGCACCAGCCCTAAATTTGCCCTCATCATTGCCATCATATATATGGTTTTACCCTATCACTTTGTGGTGGATTTCTATATTCGTTTTGCCTTTGCAGAATTATGGTCATTTGTCTGGATGCCATGGATTTTGCTACTGAGCCTAAGAATCACCGATGGTCGCTTAATGTCAGTATTATGGCTCTCTATGGGGCTTACTTTATTAATGCTGACTCATTTACCGACATTGATCATGTTTATACCGGTATTCATTGGCCATTGTCTGTTCACGACGGATAACTCAAAACGAAAAATCGTATTTACATATCATGTATTAGCTTTAATTTTAGCAACCGGGTTATCGGCACTGTATTGGGTTCCTGCCATGACAACACAGGAATATATTTCCATACAGAGCATGTTTACTGGAATGTTTTACTTCACTAACAATTTCTTACTGTCCGGGCCAGGCTATGGGCATAGCCAGATTTTCTGGCGCTATCTGACGTTTATTTCAGTGCTGTTGAGTTCTTTGGCATATGGAGCTTGGTTATTCAGTCGTATGCAGACACATATAACGATAAGAAGAGAAATAAATTACTGGTTGGTTGTTATCTTTATATGTTTTTTAATGATGTTACCCATCAGTCAATTCGTATGGGAATGGTTTCCTGTCTATCAGAAATTACAGTTCCCATGGCGGTTTAATACTGTACTTTCGGTGGCAGCAGTGACTGTCTTTGCTCTTGCGATGTCCGAATACCGGGAAATTAAATTTCGTTTGCATGGTCATTGGCCTGTTGTGATCTGGTGCTTATTACTAGGTGCATTATTGGGTAGCGAACTTATTTATGGCCTTAAACCTGTATTCATGAATCGTACGGCAGATGAGAATATAGATGCCTATCTAGCGATCAGCCGCAGTCCGCAGGAGTATCGTCCGGCCTGGGTACCGGAAGATAAATTTTCGTTGAAGAAGATCAAGCAGTTCGCAGCTGAGACCCCACCAGTTTCAAGTGATAAAGTTGATACGAGTTGGAATATAAAAGAATGGAAACCACGTTCAATAGTGCTAACCGTCAATGCCGTCACAATGACTCAGCTAACACTTCATCATTTTTATTATCCGGGCTGGATTGCCTCTATCGCGGGAATGCAAGGGGACTTATCCATTCAGCATTCAGAAAATGGATTGATTCGTTTTTCTGTGCCTGCAGGCCAGCATGAAGTGAAATTAAAACTGCAAGTATTGCCGGAGGAGAGAGTTGGATTGATGATCAGTCTGGCGGCAACTTTGGTTTGGCTAGGCCTTTGCCTGAAGTTAATTCGTCACAGATTAAAAATCAGTGGGAGGAGATCTGCTGGGTAGCTGCCATCGGTGACATAAAGAGTGACACCGGTTTCGTAAGGCAGGTAAATGATTCAACTTTTAAACAACGATGAAAAAGTGTGGCGTCCCCACCAGGACTCGAACCTGGATCTTACGCTTAGGAGGCGCATGCTCTATCCTGCTGAGCTATGAGGACACAGGCGGAATAGTACAAGAAAACACAGAAATATCAATGATATCGAGACTATAAATTAAACAGGGAGCATCTGCTCCCTGATTCATATTAAAATTTTATCAGTCAATCAGCTGATATTGAGTACGCAGGATATCAATGATTTCCTGTTTAGGATTCGCACTCAGATCCAGCTTGTGACCAACAATTTTCTCTGCGATACCCACATAGGTACGGGAAATATCCATCATCACGTCAACTGGCAGCGCGTTATCACGAGCCAGCGCCGCGCGTTCTGGCATACGGTCTTTGTTCAGCAGGATGTCTGGATCAGGGAAGTTATTCAGCAACCACTGACGGAAACCTTCTTTAGACTGCTCAATGATTTTGCCTTCACGGTAAGCCGCACCTTCCCAGATACGGGAGCTGTCTGGCGTGCCAACTTCATCCATGTAGATCAGTTTGTCGTTACCGGCAGCGTCTTTGACATAGCCGAATTCAAATTTGGTATCGACAAAGATTTCGTCCAGTTCAGCTAGTGCATCGCTGATAACATTGAAGCCTTCTTTCAACAGTTTTTCGTAAAGGTCAATATCAGACAGGTTCAGGAAGTTGAATGCTTTGTAGTGACGTTCTAAGTCAGCACGGGATACGTTGACGTCATCGGCTTCCGGAACACCTTCCAGACCATACAAAATACCCTTGGTCGATGGAGTGATCAGAATTTCAGGCAATTTCTGCTCTTTCTGTAAGCCTTCTGGCAGCGTGATACCACAGAATTCACGTTCACCTTTGCTGTATGAACGCCACATAGAGCCAGTAATGTACTGACGGGCAATCGCTTCAACCATGACTGGACGGGCTTTCTGCACGATCCATACAAATGGGTGAGGAATATCCAGAATATGGCTGTCAGCTAATCCTTTATCTTTAAACAGCTTGAACCAATGGCTGGAAATGGCATTCAGCGCAGCGCCTTTACCCGGCACACCGTTCAGACCATCTTCGCCGTGCCATATGCAATCGAAAGCAGAGATGCGGTCACTGATCACCATAATGGCCAGAGGGGTATCAACTGGCACGTTATATCCTTTTTCACGGATCAAGCGCGCGCTGTCTTCGGCTGTCAGCCAATAGACGCTGCGAACTTTACCGGAATGGACTGGCTTATCAGTGCGGATTGGCAGGTTATCGTTTACCGCAAGAACTTTATCTGCAAGACTCATAGAGTTCCCTTCTAAAGAGATAGGCTGGTTTTTGAGGGCTGAATTGTAACAGACTTACCTTCGGCCAACACTAGCTCAGTTTTAGAAATCGCATCAGCAAGGTTATACCTGATGCACCAGCTTGATTTACGGCGTGTAAAAGGGGATAGATCAATTCGAGAACAGGGAATCGTTATATTTCAAGCTGACAGGCATGCGGAACAAGCAGATCTGTGACATGAAAATTGATATTTTTCATGCTGAGCTGCGATATCATTTTTTCCCGTACAAATGCCTGATGATTAAAAAAATGCATGATTGCAGTGAAAAAGTTCTTTTTTTGCGAAATACCGCCAGTGCAGATGTATTGCAGAAAGCTATCTAAATCATGTACGGAAACGGACGAACTCCAGCGGGTTATCATTTGATCTAAAGACTGACGGATATGACTTAATTTTAAAGGATGTAAATTACTCTGTTTATCGTCTGTCACCAGTTTCAGGTCTATTTCTGAAAACATATCGCTCAGAAGTGGTATGTTTTCAGCAAAGCGCTTTAGCCAGAGGGTGTCAGTCATGACTGACTCATACATTAAGTGTAATAGGGCAGTCAGCTCCTGATCCATCGAATCGGTCGTATCTTCAGCAAGTTCACAGATAGCATCAATCAGCTTAGTATTTATCCACTCGCTGTATGTTGCTCTGAGACATATGTGGTTAACCCGATCCAATATTTTTCCTTTTACTCTAGTTCAGCCAAATCACTGACCTGAATATTACCCGCAGCATACTGAGACAAGGGGCGCAGTACCGCGTTTTCCGGATAAACCTTAGTAACTTCCATCGTTCCGGCAGCCGCATTACGTAGAGCGTGCTCTTGTCCATTTACATCAGTGAAGTCTGCTTTATGCAAAATACGGAAACGGTCGCCCACTTTCAGGCCGTTGGTTTTCCCCAGATTGATGTGATAATCGAGACCATCTATCCGGATAATTCGTGCTGTCGGACGTTCGCATTGCAGACGACCTTTTAACTCTTCTGTGATCCGGTTCAGTGTAGAGGTTATCTCCATCCCATAAGAGGATTGCCAGAAATCCTGACTGATTGGATCAACAACGGCTTCTTTATCAAACGTCCAGTTGGCCTGTGTCTGATAGAAAGGTTGTTCCAGCAACTGGCCGGTTAAACCGTCATAAAGATAGAGTTGCAGAGTGAAGCGGCGTAATGGAGTTTTAAACCAGGCACCGGGGAAGATGTTATCAGCAATTCCCTGATCGGGTTGCTGTAATGATGCATCGACAATACTGCCAAAAATCAGATACTGGCTATCTGTCTGAACCGCTAGTGCTTGTATTTGCTGGGCAAAATCACTGTCACCCTGCTGAATTTTGCCGGGTTCAACGCCAAGATTATTATCCAGCCAGCTGCGTGTGACAAAAACCTGACGTTGTTGTCCTAGCCGGTCAAACAGTGCACGAGTGACGGCCCGGTCAAGTTGATAGATCTGGCCATAACGGGCGTCGTCTTTGTGTTGCCAGTTAAAGCGGATCAGCGAAATGTCTTTGGCATATAAACCGCCGCTGCAACCAGAGCGATCCGCGACAATATAGGATCGTACCCGGACAAAAATCCGCGCATCTCGGATTTCTTCATCCAGTAATTGATACTGACGAACCTCACTGTTGGCCCGGATTTGAAAGTCGTCACGGGTGAGGGCGCCATTACTCAGTTTCTGAATACTGGAAACTGATGCCCCGGCCTTCAGTATGGCCTGACGGAGTGCGTCCTGAATAGCCTGCTGGCGAGCGTATTCCTCATCGTTATTGATGATGGCGGCGCTGCCGATCGTTTTATACCAGGCTGCCTGCAAAGGTAGCGATATGAGGCAGAGGAGTAGAATAATCCAACGTTTCATAGCTGATTCAGATAATGGCTGTGATGTCTGGCTCTATGCACAAGCTATGCCAGCGGAAAATTGACATTACGCCTCAAGATATTAGCAGAACGGTCGATAAAGGGTTATGCCAGGAGAAGGGTTGGGTCTAATAATGAAAAAATACAGACCATTAGTGGTTGTTTTATCTGTTGCTCTTATGTTGTCTGCATGTGCAGAGCGTACCGGCTTAAATTACGATGGCTCAAAGCGAGATAAAGGGCTGGCGTTGAATCGAATAGTTTCGGATATGACAGATCGTCTGTTCGCAACAAAGATAGCCGGTAACACAACGCTATCACCGATAGCTGTCACCTCAATTGTGAATCTGGGCACACTCGAATCTACGAATCCTCTTGGTCAGCAGTTAGCCGAGGATTTTGTGCATGAATTACACCGTCGTGGTGAAGTGGTTCTGGATTATAAAATCACAGGTAGCATTAAAGTTACGCCGGAAGGTGATTTCAGTATGAGTCGCGACTGGACTGAGCTTTCTAAACGGATCCCGGCAGGCCGGATACTGACCGGAACAATGGCCCGTAATGAATCAGGCATGGTGCTAAATATGCGTATCATCAATATGCGTACCCGCATGGTAGAAGCTACCTCACAAGGGTTTGTACCGAACGACATGCTGACTGGCAATCTTGGTTTCACCAAAGCGGTATTAGTGACCAAAGGTATGGTTGTACGCGGTGAATTTCCGTATGACCAGTATGGTAAACCTATTATGATGACACATTAGGAGATGACCATGACTCGCTTAACCTGGATATTGGTGCTGGTCAGTTCTCTTTTTCTGGCTAGCTGTACAACCCATCGGATCACGCATTATGCCAGAGAAACGCCGGATGAATTTCCTGTCCTGCGCTCTGTTGGCTACGGGATCATCGATGTTCAGCCAGGGCCAACCCGCTCAGAGAAAATTCTGCAGGCAATCAGAGCATCGCGGCTTGATGCTTATCGTGAATTGACCGAACAGGTTTACGGTAATGCTATCCAGGCTGATACCACTTATAACGATAACCGGCAGGCCAGTAACCGTATGCATGCCAATGTGGATGGTCTGCTGCGCGGAGCCCGCGTAGTGAAGAGTTATCCGGTTGATAATATGTATGCTACTGAGCTGGAGCTGGATACGAAGGTTTTGTATAACCTCTATCAGATGGATCACGCCTATTAAAAAACTCCCGCATTTGCGGGAGTTTTTGTTTGAGGAATTATCAGAGATATTGCTCTTCCATCCAGCTTTCCAGAATCAGCTGAGCGGAGACCGCATCGACTTTGCTTTTCCCTAATGCACGATAACCGCCACGCTCAAACAGGCGGGCTTTAGCATCTGTTGTCGTCAGCCGTTCATCTTTGAACTCCACCTGAAAGCCAAAACGGCCATGCAGACGTTGCCCGAATTTTTTGGCTCGTTGAGTCATTTCCTGCTCAGTGCCGTCCATATTCAAAGGTAAGCCAACAATCAGTAGGTCTGGTTGCCATTCCTTCAGGATCTTTTCGATCTGATCCCAATCCGGAATACCGTCATTCGCTTTAATCGAAGTCAGTGGTGAAGCGGTACCAGTGACTTCCTGACCAGTAGCAATACCTATACTGCGGGTACCGAAATCAAATCCCATTAAGGAGCGGGAACCTGCTTCTTTCATGCGTGACCAGCCTGCGGAGACAGTTGCCAGATATCAATGCCAAGTGATTTGCTTGCGGCCAGCCAGCGATCTTCATAAGGAATATCAAAAATGATATCCGGCGAAGCTGGCACTGTCAGCCAGGTATTTTCGCGAATTTCCTCTTCTAATTGCCCTTTTTCCCAACCGGCGTAGCCTAATGCAATCATATATTGCTTGGGTTCAGCAGAAGTTCCTAACGTAGATAAGATATCCAGCGACGTGGTCATCATCAGCTCATCAGTCAGTGATAGTGAGGCATGAAAACCATCCATCGGCGTATGTAATACAAAGCCTCGGTCAGTGCTAACTGGCCCGCCAGAAAAAACGGACTTTCCTGACAAGGAAAAGGAGGCGTTTTCCATCTTCATCTGAGTCAGCAACTGGCAAACATCCAGATCGAGGGGCACATTCAGCATGATCCCCATCGCTCCTTTCTCATTGTGTTCACAAATGTAGATAATAGAACGCTCAAAAACTGAATCATTGAGCGAGGGCATAGCAACCAGAAAATAATTCTGTAATGACATCATTCTAAACAACAAATCCTCAACGTATCTGGCTAATCCGACGCTCGATGGCATCCATCAGCAGACCACAAATATTAATATCAAATACGGCTTCAATTTCCCGTACACAGGTCGGGCTGGTGACGTTAATTTCTGTCAGACGATCACCAATAATATCCAGTCCTACAAAAATCAGCCCTTTTGCTTTCAAGGTGGGGCCTACTGCACGTGCGATTTTCCAGTCTGCTTCGGTCAGTTCTCTTGGTTCGCCGCGGCCGCCTGCTGCCAGGTTTCCACGGGTCTCTCCCTGAGAGGGAATGCGGGCCAGACAGTAAGGAACAGGCTCGCCATCAACTACTAATACACGTTTATCACCGTCTTTGATGGCTGGCAGATAAGTCTGAGCCATACAGTAGCGGGAACCATGTTCTGTCAGTGTTTCGATGATGACACCGACGTTAGGATCATCCTGCTTCATGCGGAAGATAGACGCACCGCCCATGCCATCCAGTGGTTTCAGGATCACATCCTGATGCTGCTGGTGGAACGAACGAAGTTTTGCGGCTGAACGCGTGACCAAGGTAGTTGGGGTATGTTCAGCAAACCATGCAGTAAACAATTTTTCGTTAGCATCACGCAGACTTTGCGGTTTGTTGACGATTAATGTGCCTTTTTCTTCCGCTCGTTCCAGCAGATAGGTGGCGTAGATGAATTCCGTATCGAACGGCGGATCTTTACGCATCAGGATCACATCAAGCTCATGCAGTGGCTGATCGATCACGTCTCCCAGCGTAAACCAGTCAGCCGGATCGCGGCGTACTGTCACTGGGCGCATCGTCGCATAAGAGATGCCCTGTTCCAGATACAGGTCACTCATTTCCATATAATAAAGTTCATAGCCCCGACGCTGAGCTTCTTCCAGCATGGCAAAACTGGTGTCTTTTTTGATGTTGATGGAACTGATAGGGTCCATCACTATGCCTAATTTGATGCTCATTTTATCTCCTAACTCAGATCGCCAAAACGACACTGCAGTGCGGTAATGGCTGTCAGTGCGGCCGTTTCGGTGCGTAACACACGAGGACCGAGCAGCATTTCCTGAAACTGGTATTGTTCGGTCAATGCGATTTCATCATCAGATAAACCACCTTCAGGGCCGATTACCAGACGTACACCCTGAGTGGGTTCAGGTAATGTACCTACTGAATACTTGGCTCGAGGGTGTAACGTCAGTTTCAGCTCATCGGTAGGTTCAGCCAGCCATTGCTCCAGTGACATCACCGGACGAACAACAGGTACAATATTCCGGCCACATTGTTCACAGGCACTGATGGCGATTTTCTGCCACTGCTCCAGTTTTTTATCCAGACGATCACCCTGTAATTTAACCCCGCACCGGGATGACCAGAGCGGGGTGATCATGTTTACGCCCAGTTCGACTGATTTCTGAATGGTAAATTCCATCTTATCGCCGCGGCTGATCACCTGTCCCAGATGAATTGATAATGGCGATTCAACATTCTGCTCGGTAAAGCTATCAATTCGGACGGTAACATGTTTCTTGCCACTTTCCGTAATGGTTGCCTGATACTGGCCGCCCTGACCATTGAAGAGGCAGATTTCCTGCTCCGGGGCCATGCGTAGTACCCGCCCAACATGGTTAGCAGCATCTTCATCAAGAGCAATAACGGAACCTACATTAAGAGGGGAGTTCTGATAAATTCGTGGCACTCGCATCAGCGACACAGCTCCTTCACAAAACGATTATGGTTGCCTTGTAATCGGGCAATTTCATTGTCACGCTGGCATTCCCACTTCGTGACAGGATATTTCTTATTCCACACTTCAAATAATTTGCGTTGCTGATCGGCTATCGACAACTTATATCGTTCCTGCATGTAGAAATAGGTTCTGGCAATCGCTCCCCGGCTATTGGCAGGAGGCTGAGCCTTGTCTTGTTTGAAATCGATGACCATGGTGCATTTGCCATACTGCCCGGGTTTTGCATTCCATTCGGAATAACGGAAATTAGCGCGATCTCCGTTCACTTCACCAATCGCAGGGACGAGGTTGTGCATGTCACCTTCCATCTTGGCAAAGACAGGATCATTATCGATACAGTTTTTCCGGCCACCATTTTGCCAGCATTGGCGTTGATGACCAAATTCCCATGCCGGAACAATGTGTTCCCATTCAATACGATTAGCCCGGCTTTCTTGTTTACGAACCTGATAGCCACAAGCTTCCAGGTCTGGCGTCATTTTTTTGCCACTGTAAATGATCGGGCATTCACAATAAAACGTAACAGGATGTTGCCGGTACAATTCGTTTGCCATTTTTTTGGCCTGAACGAACGTCTGGTCAGCGGTTGCCTGACCAGCAAACAGAAAACTTGTTGTTACAATTGAGACGAAAAGAATATTTTTTACCATAACAGCATAACTATGGTGTAAATCACATATTGCAAGAATAACATGCCCGCGATTTTTAACAGCAATCTTGTTAAAAATGTGTTGGCATAGAAAGGAGCAGAGTAGATGGAATTAATGAAAATGATCGGATTTGGTGTGGCGGGTAACTTTGCCGGTCACCTGGAACAGGCGGGCGAGGCGAGTGATTTTGTGAATGTCCAAGTCAAAGATGCGATACAACCTAAAGCTATTTTCCCATTCTATGTTCCACACATTGAAAACAGTTTTCTGAACGTTTTCCCTGTTTCTCATGATCAAATCCAATTTCCTCAAGGCGCTGATAACCTGCAGATCGAACCTGAAGTCTGTCTGATCTGCGATATCGAATATGAAAACGATAAGGTGAAAAC
>SSEX01000010.1 GCA_008015085.1 Tolumonas sp.
CGAAATAAACGTGCGCAACAGAAAAACACAACTCCTAAATCAGCACCAGCAAAACGTAACAGTGAAGCACGCGATGTAGATGGTTTTGATGCTGATGGTATTGGAACTGTGAGAGTTGTTTCCCGTAGTAGTGCTCCGATGCGTGATGCTGAGCCCGTGATCTCATCGGTACCTCAATTTTCTGCCGATGATGACAAAGATGAGGTTGCTGAAACAACTCAGGACGATTTTTCTGCAGAACAAGATGAGCCACAACAAATAAAAGCTAAAGGTAACTGGAAAGATGTTTATGTAATTAACATTGCCGCCCGAGAAGGCTCATATATTTATGGCAGAGATCTGAAACATGCACTGCGTATCCTTGGGTTTCGTTTCGGTGAAATGGATATCTTCCATCGTCATCTTGAAATGGATGGTGAAGGTGAAGTGTTGTTTAGCATGATTAATATGATCAAACCCGGCACTTTTGAACCAAGTAAGATGGATCGTCTGATGACACCGGGTGTTTCGCTGTTTATGCAATTACCCGCAGCTGGTCGTGGTTTAGCTCACTTTGATCTGATGCTGAAAGCTGCAGATAAGTTGGCCAGCGAAGTTGATGGTATTTTGCTGGATGCCTCCCGTCAGCCCCTTAGCGAATATTACCTGACTCAATGCCGCGACGAATTGAAAGATTACGATCATCAGTAATCTTGCCTCCTTTAACTTCTGAGTGCGGCTTTTGCCGCACTTTTTGTCTGTGAATCTGAGACGAATTGCTATGAATGAAATTCAATCACGCATGCTGGTTTTGCAAGAGTTATTAGAGCGTTATAACGCGGAATACTATGTCAACGATGCGCCTTCTGTACCTGATGCTGAGTATGATCGGTTAATGCGGGAATTGCGGGAATTGGAAACGCAGTATCCACAATGGCGGGATCTGAATTCACCTACCCAGCGAGTTGGCGGTGAGGCTTTAACTTCATTTGCACAGATCCAACATGAGCAGCCAATGCTTTCACTGGATAACGTATTCAATGCCGAAGAGCTGGCAGCGTTTGGTCGCAGGGTTCAGGAACGATTATTTACTAGCGAAGAAACGGTATTTTGCTGTGAACCGAAACTGGATGGACTTGCGGTCAGTATTTTGTATGAAAATGGTGAACTGATCAGAGCAGCTACACGAGGTGATGGTGTGACTGGCGAGGATATTACTCATAATGTTCGCACTATCCGGGTCATTCCTTTGCGTCTGGTCGGAGTGCCAGTGCCAGCTCGTCTTGAAGTCAGAGGCGAAGTGTTTATGCCGAAGAGCGGTTTTGAACGCTGGAATGAGCATGCGTTATCGAAGGGTGAAAAGGTATTTGCCAATCCGCGCAATGCGGCAGCCGGGAGTTTACGTCAGCTGGATCCTTCAGTAACGGCACAGCGGCCACTGGCTTTTTACGCTTATGGTATTGGCATTGTTGATGAGAGCACCATATTGCCTGATTCCCATTACGAGCGGATGCTGTATCTGAAGCAGTTTGGTTTACCTGTGTGCGATGAAATTCGTCAGGTACAGGGCATTGCCGGGTGCCAGTCATACCATGACAATATTCTGGAAAAACGGGATGCGTTGCCATTTGAAATTGATGGTGTAGTGTTCAAGGTGGATGCTATTGCACACCAGCAGCAACTCGGATTTGTGTCCCGTGCTCCACGCTGGGCTGTCGCACATAAGTTCCCTGCGCAGGAAGAACTGACGCAACTTAATGATGTTGAATTTCAGGTTGGCAGAACAGGTGCAATCACGCCGGTTGCTCGTCTTGATCCGGTTCAGGTCGGCGGGGTTACTGTCTCTAATGCCACTTTACACAATGCGGATGAAATCCAACGTCTGGGTGTCAAAATTGGTGACTGGGTGATTGTTCGTCGGGCCGGAGATGTGATCCCGCAAATTGTCAGTGTGGTCCTGGAGCGTCGGACTGACTTGTGCCGTGATATTAGTTTTCCACAACAATGTCTGGTATGTGGCTCTGAAGTTGAACGTTTACCAGGTGAAGCGGTTGCCCGCTGTTCCGGCGGATTATATTGCGCGGCGCAGCGTAAAGAGGCGCTGAAACATTTTGTCTCCCGACGCGCGATGGATGTTGATGGGCTGGGCGATAAAATTATTGAGCAGTTGGTGGATAATGAGCTGGTTCATAATCCTGCCGATCTGTTCATGCTGACTAAAGAGCAACTTCTTTCACTGGAACGGATGGGCGAAAAATCGGCCAATAAATTGTTGACTGCTTTGGCTAATGCCCGTAATACCACGTTTGCCCGTTTCTTGTTTGCGTTAGGGATCCGAGAGGTCGGAGAGACAACTGCCCAGACGCTGGCTCAACATTTCGGCGATCTGCCTGCACTACAGGGGGCATCGGTTGAGTCGTTGCTTAACGTGGCTGACGTCGGCGAAGTGATGGCTAAACACATTTATTATTTCTTCCGGCAGGAACATAACCTTGAGGTAATTAACCGCTTATTGGCGCCGGTCGCAGAGCATGGTGCAGGTATTAGCTGGCTGCCGGTTGAGAAAAAAGCGGCAGATGAGTTACCGCTGAATGGTAAAACAATTGTATTGACCGGAACATTGTCGCAACTGGCGCGTGATGCGGCTAAACAGGCGTTACAAACGTTGGGAGCTAAAGTTGCGGGATCTGTTTCTGCTAAAACCGATCTGGTGATTGCGGGTGAGGCTGCTGGTTCCAAACTGGATAAAGCGCAGCAATTAGGTGTTCCGGTCTGGGGTGAGGATGAGCTGATTGCTCTGTTAAAGGCTCCTGCTGACGTCGTTTTTCCAGAGAAGAAATAAAGAGAAGGGATAAGATGTCGATGAACCGGTTGTCACCCAACAACCGGTTCTGATGAAATTCAGATTTGTTCGCTGATAAGGAAAAAAGAGCGGCGACGACGCATAACTTTGCGACGGTTAGTTATCCGGCCGATCAACCGGCGAACACCACAGCGTAATGAGGTTGTCTTACGGATCCGGATTTTTCTTCTTCTAAGCATAATGTTTACCTCTTTTTATAGTTTTATAGTTTTATAGTTATCAGGCTAGTCATAACATAACAAGAAGCAGAAAGAAAACGAAAAAAAGCGATTTAATTGGGTGCTTCTGTGATGTATTGCCGCTTTTCAGTCGACAGCCCCCAGCTTGCCTTCCTATAATACGCGCACTGCAATTTCCCCCCTCTATTACTTAGTGAGAGAACTGGCAACATGGAAATCTTACGAGGTGCGCCTGCGCTATCCGAGTTTCGTATCAGCAAATTGAAGGATGCTTTTGCTGAAAAATCCCTACCTGTGCATGACGTTTATGCGGAATATATGCACTTTGCCGATGTATCGGCACCTCTCTCGGAGGCGGAACGGGTAATACTGGAAAAATTGTTAACCTATGGCCCGACGATCGCAGAACACACGCCGACTGGTCTGTTGGTTCTCGTTACTCCCCGCCCTGGCACTATCTCTCCCTGGTCATCTAAAGCAACTAACATCGCGCATAACTGTGGTCTGAAACAGATCAATCGTCTAGAACGTGGTATCGCTTACTACATTACTGCAGATGCATTGACAGTAGAACAGCAGCAGACTATTGCGGCGTTATTGCATGACCGGATGATGGAAAGTGTGTTTGCTGATTTGAATGCAGCAACTGCGCTGTTCGCTCATCACGAACCTCGCCCCATGACATCTATTGATGTACTGACCGGTGGTCGTGATGCGTTGGCGAAAGCAAATATCGAATTGGGTCTGGCGTTGGCAGAAGATGAAATCGATTATCTGCTGGAAAGCTTCAAGAAGCTGGGCCGTAACCCGAACGATATTGAACTTTATATGTTTGCGCAGGCTAACTCTGAGCACTGCCGTCATAAGATTTTCAATGCTGACTGGACGATTGATGGTCAGAAGCAGGACAAATCCCTGTTCAAGATGATCAAAAATACGTTTGAACAGCATAACGACTATGTCCTGTCTGCGTATAAAGATAACGCTGCAGTTATGGTGGGTAGTGAAGCGGGTCGTTTCTTTCCGAGCCCGGAAACTGGCGAATATCAATATCATCAGGAACCGATCCATATCCTGATGAAAGTGGAAACCCACAACCATCCAACTGCAATTTCTCCGTTCCCGGGCGCAGCAACTGGTTCTGGTGGTGAAATCCGTGATGAAGGCGCAACTGGCCGTGGTTCCAAACCTAAAGCTGGTCTGAGTGGTTTCACAGTATCTAACCTGCAGATTCCTGGGCATCGTCAGCCATGGGAAACTGATTTCGGTAAGCCAAGCCGTATCGTCAGTGCCCTGGACATCATGATCGATGGGCCGTTGGGGAGCGCTGCATTCAACAACGAGTTTGGTCGTCCGAACATTCTGGGTTACTTCCGTACCTATGAAGAAAAAGTACCTAGCCATAACGGTGAAGAGATCCGTGGTTATCACAAGCCAATCATGCTGGCGGGTGGTTTAGGTAACATTCGTGGCGAGCACGTGCAGAAAGGCGAAATTTCTGTTGGTGCAAAACTGGTGGTGCTTGGTGGCCCGGCGATGAACATCGGTCTGGGCGGCGGCGCTGCGTCCTCTATGACTTCAGGTCAGTCAGCTGAAGATCTGGATTTTGCTTCAGTGCAGCGTGAAAACCCTGAAATGGAACGCCGTTGTCAGGAGGTGATCGACCGTTGCTGGCAGATGGGCGAACACAATCCGATCCTATTCATCCACGACGTGGGTGCGGGTGGTCTGTCAAATGCGATGCCTGAACTGGTGAATGATGGTGGCCGTGGCGGTAATTTCTCACTGCGTGCAATTCCGAACGACGAACCAGGCATGACGCCACTGGAGATTTGGTGTAATGAGTCACAGGAACGTTATGTACTGGCAGTAGCGGCTGATAAGTTGCCTCTATTTGAAGACTTATGCCGTCGTGAACGTGCGCAGTATGCTGTGATTGGTGAAGCGACTGAAGCGCAGCATCTGACCCTGCATGATGAGCATTTCGATAATAATCCTATCGACATGCCACTGGATGTATTGCTGGGTAAAGCGCCTAAGATGCATCGTGATGTGACAAGTCAGAAAGCACAGGGTAAACCGCTGGATCTGAACGGTGTGACCGTGAAAGATGCCGCAGAGCGTGTACTGCGTCTTCCAACAGTGGCGGAAAAAACCTTCCTGATCACCATCGGTGACCGTACCGTAACTGGTCTGGTTGCCCGCGATCAGATGGTTGGCCCTTGGCAGATCCCGGTTGCCGATTGTGCTGTGACTGCTGCGTCTTACGACACTTACGCTGGTGAAGCGATGTCAATGGGGGAACGTACTCCACTGGCGTTGCTGGATCACGCTGCGTCTGCCCGTATGGCAGTCGCTGAATCACTGACCAACATTGCTTCGGCACAAATCGGCGAGCTGAAACGCGTTAAGCTGTCTGCAAACTGGATGGCAGCTGCCGGTCACCCAGGTGAAGATGCGGGTCTGTACGAAGCGGTTAAAGCGGTGGGTGAAGAGCTGTGCCCTGAGCTGGAACTGACTGTTCCGGTGGGTAAAGACTCCATGTCGATGAAAACCCGCTGGCAGCAAGGCGATGAGCAGAAAGAGGTGATTGCTCCTCTGTCGCTGATCATCTCTGCATTTGCGCGCGTTGACGATGTGCGTGGCACCGTCACGCCACAATTGCGCA
>SSEX01000004.1 GCA_008015085.1 Tolumonas sp.
ATGAGAAAAAAGAACATGAGAAAATAGACGTTTTATATAAAAAACAAAGAAAAACACAGATAAACACAAAAAATGAAAGCTATCGCCTATAAGAAAAGCAATAGACTGGGATTTAAATGCAGATTTAAGACAAAATAAAACCGCCGATGGCGGTTTTATTTGAGATTTAAGACATCTTGCATATCAAAAAGACCACAAGATTGATCTTTTAACCAATTAGCAGCACGAACTGCACCATTTGCAAACGTCAGACGACTGGATGCCTTGTGAGTGATTTCAACACGCTCACCAATATCAGCAAACATGACCGTGTGTTCACCGACTAAATCACCAGCACGGATCGTAGCAAAACCAATCGTATTGCGGTCTCGCTCGCCAGTAATACCTTCACGACCATAGACAGCACACTCTTTCAAATCACGGCCGAGAGTTTTCGCAACAACTTCGCCCATGCTGAGTGCCGTACCTGATGGTGCATCGACTTTATGGCGGTGATGACCTTCGATAATTTCAATATCAGTGTAGTCACCCATGACTTTCGCAGCCTGTTCCAGCAGTTTGAATACCAGATTCACACCGACACTGAAATTCGAAGCGAAGACAATCCCGATTTTCTTTGCAGCTTCATTGATAGTTGCTTTACCAGCCTCATCAAAACCGGTGGTACCGATCACCATACGTTTGTCATTAGCAGCGGCAAAGGCCAGATTTCTCAGAGTAACCTCCGGACGGGTAAAATCGATGATCACATCAAAATCATCTTTTACCTTTTCCAGATCGTCAGCGACCAATACATTCATGGCACCCATGCCATTCAGATCACCAACATCTAAACCAATAACAGTCGAACCAGGACGTTCTAATGCAGCGCCCAGAGCTACCTGTTCATTAGCCCGGATTGCTTCCAGCAAGGCCTTACCCATACGGCCCTGACAGCCCATCAATGCGATACGAATCGGAGCGGCCATCTTGTTCCTCACATCAAATAATTATCTACTAACTGTAGCGGCATAAATGCAAAAAACAGTATTTTGCAGCTATAAAAAAGGCCAGATATCTGGCCTTTTTCCGGCTTACGCCAATACGTTCAGCAATTCTACTTCAAAAACCAGCGTTGAGAATGGCGGAATTGAACCCGCACCACGCTCACCGTATGCCAGATTGTGCGGAATAAACAGCTTCCATTTCGCGCCTTCTGACATCAGTTGCAATGCTTCAACCCAACCAGCGATCACGCCACCAACAGGAAACTCTGCTGGCTGACCACGCTGAACGGAACTGTCGAATACTTTACCATCAGTAAAAGTGCCGTGGTAATGCACACGAACTTTGTCTGATGCTGCTGGTTGTTTACCAGAACCCGCAACCAGCACTTCATATTGCAGACCTGATTCGGTCACTTTCACTTCAGAGCGTTTTGCATTTTCAACCAGGAATTCAGCACCTGCAGCTTTCATGGTTTCAGCACGAACTGCTTCTTCAGCAGCCATTTTTTCATTCAGAATGCGGAATGCTTCACCGATCTGTTCATGAGAAACAGCAAATGGCGCATTTTTAATGGCATCTTCAATGCCTTGCTGCACAGCAGACAGATCAAAACCGTCAAAAGACTGTTCAGTTAATTGCTGACCGATCTGACGGCCAATACCGTAACAGGCTTGCTGTTCGGTTGTTTGAAACTTAGACATAAACACTCCGCAATGATCACAAAGTCGGCATGTTAACAGACCTGCAACCTTTTCAGAACCCTATTATCCTGCACATTGCGGACGAACGCCGTTAGTCTGCGCCTGTTGATACATCGGCAACACCCGTGGAACCAGAGACTGCAACTCTTTGATGCGGGTCTGATCTGATGGATGGGTCGATAAAATCTCTAACGGTGCGCTCCCTTTGCTAGCAGAGGCCATGTTATGCCATAAACTGACGGATTCCTGAGGATTGAATCCGGCTACCGCCATTAACTGCAGACCTAATACATCAGCTTCGGTCTCATGCGCACGGCTATATGGCATCAGCACACCATATTGCACCCCCATACCCAGGGCAGCCATTGCCGGTGCTTTAGTGGTCGTATTTTTCAGGAGTTGATCAGCAGCACTCATACCAATATTTGCTACTTGTTTCTGCGACAGACGCTCATTGGAGTGCTGAGCCAGCACATGTGATACTTCATGACCGATCACCGCCGCCAGTTGATCCTGATTCTGCGTGACCTTCAGTAGCCCGGTATAAACGCCAATACGACCACCCGGTAAGGCAAAAGCGTTTACATCATCTGAATCGAAAACAACCACTTCCCACTGACCAGGATTAGTTGCGGAATACTGAGCGGGAATAGCCCGCGTGATGGCTTGAGCTACACATTGTACATAGTGATTTTGTTGAGGATCGGTAGAAATTTGTTCCTGCTCTTTTATTTGCTGAAATGATGATAATCCCATCTGGGCGACATCATTATTACCCATAAGTAATAACTGTTTACGCCCTGTTGGCGACACCGCACAGGCAGTCAGCAGACACACCGCAACAGCAGATACCCATCTTTTTTTCATAGTAAAACCCCGGCTTTATGCTCTGATTGGTAAAATTGGGTAAATCTTAGTGCATCGGTTATATAAAACAACTCCTTCGCCGGAAGACTAAGCAGATAATTATCATGCTGTCCCGGTTGTCATCAAATCGTCAGGCTAACGACACAAAAACTTCATTCTCCCGATAAAGAATCAGACTGTCTGGATCCTATGGAGTTTGCCTGATGTTTACAGTCGATGAGTTACTCTCGTCCCATGTGTCAAAGCCAGTATCCCGCTGGTACAAACCGTTTCTCCGCTATTTATTATGCGAAAAGGAATTTCAGCGTTTTGGAGAAAAATATCCTAATTTACATGGGCTGGATTTTATCGAACAGGCGCTGCGTTATCTGTCCTTTGCTTGTGATGTCTGCGAAGACGAACTGGAGCATATTCCGGCTCAGGGGCCCGTGGTTATCATTGCTAACCATCCCATCGGTTCCCTGGATGGTCTTGCACTACTACAAGTTATTTCCCGTGTGCGTAGTGATGTAAAGGTCGTCGCTAACCAGATACTGAGTCAGCTAAAACCGCTAGAAGAATTATTACTACCGGTCGATAACATGAACGGAAATACACAACGCCAGCAAATAACGGCTATTCATGAACACTTGGGAAAAGGTCATGCGTTGATTGTATTTCCAGCCGGAGAGGTATCACGGCTGGGGTTTCATGGCATCAGTGACGGAAAATGGAACCATGGTTTTCTACGGTTAGCCAGTCAGCACAGGGCAGCGATTGTGCCTATCCATGTTGCAGGGAAAAACTCCTGGCTGTTCTATGGCGCTTCATTATTGTGTAAACCGCTTTCCACTTTGCTGCTGGTGCGGGAGATGATGCATCAGCGTAAAGGTCATGTCCGCATCCGGATCGGAGCCCGGATTCCTTTCAATGAATGGTCAAAACTACCCGTGACAGGTAAAGCGCTGGCCAAATTGTTCCGCAAACATTTATACCGTCTGGGGAAAGGGAAATCAGGCATACTCACTACTGAAGCACCGATTGCCCTTCCGGAAGACAGAGTTAAGCTAAAAAAAGCCGTTGAAACCTGTACACAACTTGGCAGCACACAAGACGGTAAAATTATCTATCTGTACCGCCGTGATCAGGCGCCCTCTTCCGTGATCCTCAAAGAATTGGGGCGTTTACGGGAAATTGCCTTTCGGGCTGTAGGCGAAGGCACCGGCCAGCGCCGTGATCTAGACAGTTTCGATGATGATTATTACCACCTGTTACTATGGGATAATAAAGAGCTGGAAATTGTCGGAGCCTACCGTTTTATTCCAACTAAAGAACAATTAGCACGCAAAGGTCACAGCGGTTTGTACAGTTATGGCCTGTTCCACTATGACATTGCAATGGCGCATATTCTCAATCAGGGAATTGAGCTGGGCCGTAGTTTCATTCAGCCTCGCTACTGGGGCAAGCGCAGTCTGGACTATTTATGGCAAGGTATTGGCGCTTTCCTCGCACAAAACCCACAGTATCGTTACCTGTTCGGGCCTGTTTCGATGTCAGCCAGCTTACCCGCTCCGGCCAAAGATCTGCTTGTTGCCTTCTACAAGCTGCATTTTAGTCCTCGCTGGCCTCTGGCTCGCGCACGCCGCCCCTACTCTAACGGCTCACTGGATATTGCCAATCAGTTTATCGGACATGACTATCAGCAGGATTTAACTATCCTGAAAACCATGCTGGATAACTTAGGCTGCGGTATTCCTACCTTGTATAAGCAATATTCTGAATTGTGTGAACCCGGTGGCGTACAGTATCTCGACTTCGGAATTGATCCCGATTTTGGCAATTGCGTAGATGGGCTGGTATTGGTTGATATACATAAAATGAAACGAAATAAACGTCAACGCTATATTGATTGCCATCAGCCTATCTGCACAGAGTCATCAGCGAGCGCTTAACAACTCCTTTACGAATCTCTCAAAAAAAACGCCCCATTCCTGGGGCGCTTTGTGATTTGACTGGTCAGACTTAGAGTTTGTAACCCAGCTTTTGGCGTAAATAAGCACCAGAACCCAGCAAGCCCGGCTGTTCATGAGTGATAAGAAATACCGGAATTGGCTCAAGATAATCATGGAAGCGGCCTTTATCTTCAAACGCTACACGGAAACCAGACGATTTAAAGAATTCAAGGAAACGAGGCACAATACCACCTGCAATATAAACACCGCCGAAAGTGCCTAAATTCAGCGCCAGATTGCCGCCAAAACGCCCCATCAATACACAGAACAGGCTGAGCGCGCGACGACAGTCAGTGTCTTCATCCGCTAAAGCACGTTCAGTAATATCTTTCGGCTGCAGATTTTCAGGTACACGTTCATCAGCTTTAACCAGACCACGGTAAATGTTGACCAGCCCCGGGCCTGACAATAAACGCTCGGCCGATACGTGCCCCAACTCTTCACGCAACGCTTCAAGCACCATGACTTCTTCTGTGCTGTTTGGCGCGAAATCAACATGGCCACCTTCGCCAGGCAAACTCATCCATGCATCACCGGTATGCACCAGATGGGCAACACCCAAGCCAGTACCAGCGCCATAAACTGCAATAGGTTTACCTGCTTGTGGAGCTTCGCCGCCAAACTGAATTTTATCTTCATCTTTCAGTGCGGGGATCGCCATAGAAACAGCGGTGAAATCATTAATAATGGACAGATGTTCCAGCCCCAGATTTTGCTGCATTTCGCTTTGAGAAAATGCCCAGGTATGGTTGGTCATCGCCACCCAGTCACCAGTTATCGGACAGGCAATAGCGATACATGCGCTGGTGACTTTCGTTGCAGTCTCTTCCAGATATACCCGGATCACGGCTTCCAGTGATGGATATTCTGCACCGGAATAGTTTTTGATGTGCGATAAGCTGCCATCCTGCAAACTGCATAACGCCAGACGCGCATTAGTACCACCAACATCGCCCACCAGAACCTGATCTGCCATCATAATCTCCCCAAAAATCACCCGTTTCAGAACCGTAGATAGAATTACATTAGTTTACTTTCAATACACTGCAGTCTACCGATTGTCAGACTTTGAAAACGCCAGCCAGATCACAGCATGTGTGTTTTGATCAACAAATGTAGTTTTTTTCCTACATTTTGCTGCCTATGCTAACGTTATCTGTTACCTTTAACATTAATAACAACTAACCAACATTCTTCGCTGCGAGCTGGATCACTAAGCATGAATACACTGGAAAAAATCACTAAACATCTGGAACACTTCAGTAAATCGGAACGTAAAGTTGCCGAGGTCATTCTGAGTTCACCACAGGTGGCGATTCATTCCAGTATTGCAGCATTAGCAAAAATGGCTGATGTCAGTGAACCTACCGTCAATCGGTTTTGCCGCCGTCTTGATACCAAAGGCTTTCCTGATTTTAAGCTACATTTGGCACAAAGTCTGGCCAATGGTACGCCGTATGTAAACCTGCATGTCGAAGAAAATGATACGCCGGATGAATACACGGCCAAAATTTTTGAGTCGACCATTGCTTGTCTGGAAGTTGCCAAAAATAGTCTTGATTCAGCCGCAGTCAACCGTTGTGTCGACTTGCTGACACAAGCCAAAAAGATTTCTTTCTTCGGTCTTGGCGCATCATCAGCCGTTGCCCACGATGCACTGAATAAATTTTTCCGTTTCAATATTCCTGTTGTCTGTTTCGATGACATTGTGATGATGCGGATGAGTTGCATCAACAGCAGCGATGGTGATGTCGTCGTCGTGATTTCTCACACAGGACGCACCAAAGCTTTGGTCGAAATTGCAGCATTGGCGCGCCATAACGATGCAACCGTGATCGGTATTACTGCACAAGATTCGCCGTTAGCAAAACAATGCAACCTAGTGCTGTCGATGGATGTACCTGAAGATACTGATGTTTATCTGCCGATGGCATCCCGTATTGCGCAGCTTGCTCTGATCGATGTTCTTGCGACTGGCTTCACACTTCGTCGTGGCGCGAAGTTCCGTGAAAATTTGAAGAAGGTCAAAGAAGGAATAAAAGATTCCCGTTTTGAATCATTACATCAGTGAAATCGTTTACATTAGCCGCATCAACTCTCCACGTTTGTATCAGAGTGCATCATTGCGTATCATCGTGTATCGCTGCATATTCGCAAAAATGACACATCCGGCCTGTAATGTTCCTACAGCTTACATTCTCGTATGTTTATTGCAGGTCTTTTCCATACTGATTTCGTTTACTTGCTATTTCCAACTTATAACTAACTCATGGAGCTGAAGATGTTAAGAAGAACCAAGATTGTGACCACATTAGGTCCTGCTACTGACCGTGAAGGCGTGCTGGAAGGGATCCTGCAGGCTGGCGCTAACATGGTGCGTATGAACTTTTCTCACGGTACTGCAGAAGACCACATTGCCCGCGCTAAAGAAATTCGTGAATTAGCAGCTCGACTGGGTAAATCTGTCGCTATCTTAGGAGACCTTCAAGGCCCTAAAATTCGTGTATCTACTTTCAAAGACAACAAAATCATGTTGAAAGTAGGTGACAAATTCCTGCTGGATGCAGAATTAGGTAAAGGTGAAGGCACACAGGAACAAGTTGGTATCGACTACAAAAAACTGCCTGAAGATGTTGTTACTGGCGACATTCTGCTGCTGGACGATGGTCGTGTACAACTGAAAGTAGACAGCGTTGAAGGCAGCAAAATTTTCACTACTGTGACTGTTGGTGGCCCACTGTCTAACAACAAAGGTATCAACAAAAAAGGTGGCGGTCTGTCAGCCCCTGCTCTGACCGAAAAAGACAAAGCCGATATCAAAACAGCAGCACTAATGCAGGTTGATTATCTGGCGGTTTCTTTCCCTCGTAACGGCGCCGATCTGAACTATGCACGTGAACTGGCCCGTGAAGCGGGTTGCAACGCAAAAATCGTTGCCAAGGTAGAACGAGCTGAAACTGTGGCTACTGATGAAGCCATGGAAGATATCATTCTGGCATCCGATGTCGTAATGGTAGCCCGTGGCGATCTCGGCGTAGAGATCGGTGACTCAGAGCTGATGGGCGTTCAGAAAAAACTGATCCGTACCGCTCGTAAACTGAATCGTGTGGTGATTACTGCCACGCAGATGATGGAGTCCATGATCAAGGCTCCTATGCCAACCCGTGCAGAAGTTATGGACGTGGCTAACGCCGTGCTGGATGGTACCGATGCGGTGATGCTCTCTGCTGAAACTGCTGCTGGTGACTTCCCGATTGAAACCGTGACCGCAATGGCTAACGTTTGTCTGGGCGCAGAAAAACACCCAAGCGTGAACGTGTCTAACCACCGCATGACTTACACATTCAGCTCTGTGGAAGAAACCATTGCCATGAGTACCATGTATGCAGCTAACCACATGCAAGGTGTCAAAGGTATCGTAACCATGACTGAATCAGGTACTACCCCGCTGCTGATGTCACGTTTAAGCTCTGGTCTGCCTATTTTTGCACTGTCGCGCCATCAGCAAACCCTGAACTGGTGTTCGCTGTATCGTGGTGTAACGCCGGTATTTTTTGATGGTGATGAAACCAAGCCAGTCATTCAGATCTGCCGTGATGCCATTGATGAACTGAAGAGTCGCGGCCATCTGAAAACGGGAGATCTGATCCTGATGACTTACGGTGATAAGATTGAAACCATTGGCGGAACCAACACCTGTAAGATGATGATTGTAGAATAAATTCTGCTTTATCCAGGATAACGCCGACATTGAGTCGGCGTTTTTATTTATGCAGAAAGTGTTATTTTTTGGTATTTATCCGCTGCATCCTGTTGAGCAACCGCTCTTGCTGTATCAATTTCAGCAATATGGCCGGTTAACAACTTATAAATATGATCATTTTCAGAAGGCTGTAGCATAGCAACAATAGCCGCCAATGAGTCATCGATTGGCATCGATTTACGGTATGGCCTGTCTTCCCTTAGCGCAGTTAACACATCTGCATAAGTCATGATCCTGGATTCTTCTGATAGGGAATGATTATCCAGTCCAAACGGATAACCTGAGCCATCCAGCTTCTCATGATGACTGCTCGCCCAAGCACAAATATCTGCTAATACCTGCAATTCACTCAGTATTGAATTAGTATAAAATGCATGTGCTTTCATGCGGTTGAACTCTTTTTCCGTCAATTTATCCGGTTTATTCAGTATCTCGCTGGGCACCGCGATTTTCCCGATATCATGCAGATAACCGGCAATACGTATCTTCCTGCATTTTTCATCTGGATAGCCATTCAATTGTGCCAGACTATATGCAACGGCGGCGACGCCAGCAGAATGCGTTGCTGTGAACTTACTCCTAAAATCAATAATATGAGAAAAAGTCCGGGCCAGAGCCTCAAGCATATCAGTATCAACAATGAGCGCAGGTTCATGCGATAGCGTCCGGTGTAACAGGTTTTCCATAGAGCACCCATCCAGCCGTAACCAGAACGCATCGTGAACAGAACAACGCAAAAATGCTTCAACCAGCTCAGGCGCTTAAACACCTCGCCAGCCAAAGATTTGATTTGTATGCGGATTTTTTCTGTCTGATCCAGAATCCATGTAGCAGGATCAATAGAAATATCGATTCGATCAGCCAGATGCAGCAGAAAACTCTCCTCAGGGACTAAATCAGTACCTGCATAGCTTCCTTTCCCGTTATGCCAATAATGATGGTGGTACAGGATAACAGGCACAATATCGATAAAATAAGGAAAATCACACAGCATCCCTGCCCCAAGTGCCGCATGCTGATGATCTTCTTTGACGTCCATCTGTGTCAGTTCATTTTTTTCAGCAGAAGAGACAGCGCCGATATCATGCATGACAGCAGCAAGAATCAGCCGTCTTTTCTTATGCTTATCCCAACCGGCTTCATCAGCGATCGCTTCCGCCAATATAGCAACCCGAAGATGATGCCGGTGTATGAACGAACTCATCATATCAATCGAGTGCACTAAAGATATGATTATGTCTTGCAGCTTAATATCCTGATTCATATTAAATTAATCCATAAGCCTTATTCAGCAGGCGATGGTTCCGGTACGTCAGGTACATCAACTGGCTCTTCGAAACACCCTTCCATACAACTATTCAGACAATCAACATACAGCTGATCATCTTTCTCACTTCCGTTAGCTGAACACTCACTAGAACATTGTGCTGCACATCGCTGACCTGAGTCCGCTAATACAGGAAATACACTCGCGACAAGCAGGCTGCCAGTCAGCCAGAATAAGATTTTTCTTTTCATACTCAACCTCTCATGCCTGCAACCGAAATGATCGGTGTTCAATGAAAGTGTAGTAACCCGACTGAAATACGCAATTAAGAAAAAAATCTGAAACTTAAACATCCAAAGAATGGGATGAGAGATAAAGCTGTGATGAGAAAACATGCGTATCGCAACATAAATGAAAAATGCTTAGTTATTTTTTTTCTATTTCTCTGTCATCTGTCTTAATATTCCTGTTACTGAATCTTTGTGATAAAAGCTGTAACAAAAGAATTGTTACATAACTATTGGTGTCCCGATCACCATTACTAAAAGCGAATTTTTTTCAGCATGGAGTATATCAATGGCTAGAGTATGGGTAACTGGTGATGCAGTTGTCGATTTGATCCCTGAAGGCGAAACTACCTATCTTAAATGTCCTGGCGGAGCACCGGCAAACGTCGCAGTTGCGATTTCCCGATTAGGTGGTAACAGTGCGTTTTTTGGCCGAGTTGGTCAGGATCCGCTGGGGAAATTCATGAAACAAACCCTGAAACAAGAAGGTGTTAACACCGATTTCATGGTTCTGGATGCAGAGCATCGCACTTCAACGGTTATTGTTGATTTGGATGATCATGGAGAACGCAGTTTCACTTTCATGGTTAAGCCCAGTGCTGATCAATTTTTACAGCCTCAGGATGTACCGACATTCAGCAAGGGAGAATGGCTGCATGTCTGTTCAATTGCATTGGCAAATGAACCCTCACGTTCTACAACTCTGTCTGCAATGCAGGCCATAAAAGCTGCGGGAGGATATGTTTCTTTCGATCCAAACTTGCGGGAAGAAGTCTGGCTGAAGCCTTCAGACCTAAAAAGTGTTGTTTTGCAGGCGGTTGCGCTGGCTGATGTTGTTAAATTCTCAGATGATGAACTACTGTTCCTCACCGGTAAAAATGACTTACAAACAGCACTGATATGGTTAAACGAACAATATCAACTGCCTCTCGTGGTGATCACACAGGGTAAGAAAGGTGCATTGGTTGTGCACAATAATGAACAGCAACTTGTTACCGGGAAACCCGTCAATCCGGTTGATACCACTGGAGCAGGCGATGCGTTCGTCGGTGGTTTATTGGCCGGGCTGGTGGCATGCAATAAATGGCAGGACAACGATAACTTGCTGGCAATTATCCGCCAGGCTAATGCCTGTGGCGCGCTGGCAACTACAGCCAAAGGGGCGATGACCGCACTACCCACGGCGGAGCAACTCGCTGGATATCTGGCTCAGTAGTAAAGTAAAAAAGATAAGGTCATTTTTCGACTAGAAAGTATAAAGGCTCTGGATCATTTAATATCCAGAGCTTTTTCATATGAATAATGAAAACGACAATACGAAAGCCACAATGCACATTAATATGAAAGAAACCGGTTTTTTATTTCTTTTTTAGCATAAAATACCGTCATCTTTAATATTTCATTAAAACACATAATTATCGACGACCCAACATTGCCGCACAAATGAAAAACTTTGCAGTGCCATTATGGTCTTTTTTGATTCTTGCAATAACGCGTTCTTTATCTACAAGTTCCCAGTCATCACTGCGGGAGCGCGGTGATTTAACACCAGAACTCATCAGATATTCCATAAACAAATGTGCGTTTTTGATTTCAGTCAGGTGAAAATCCATAACCTTGAGACTCCATTCAAGTACAACTATGAATATAATTCCATTAAAAACAATGATTTATCAAAGAGCTAGAAACATTAGACAAATCTTTATTAGCGATAAATCCCATAAAGTCTCACATACTATGAGCAACAAATTAAGCTATATACTTATAAATCGGTAGCTGCATCACAAATATTTAATTTATAAATAAATGCAATATTTCTGATACAACAAAAAGAAACGAAATAATACGCTCTATGACATTTCTTGATAGTTATGAAATTACTACAGTAATTGATATGATCGTCGTATGACCCTCATACGTGAGGGCCAGTTAAACTAAAAAAATTTATTCAGAATAAATATCATTACTTCCGGCCAAGCATTGCAGCACAAATAAAGAATCGCACGTTTCCCTGCCCATCATTCTTAATTCTGGCGACAACCTTATCTTTATGAGAGTCAGTAGCTTCCCAGTTATCACTACGGGAGTGCGGTAATTTAACGCCGGAGCACATCAGGTATTCAGCAAACAAGTGGGCATTTTTGATTTCGGTTAAGAATGAATCCATAAAACTAAGCCTCCATTTGGTAAGACAAACATCTGGAACAATACAAACGAAATGCGGCATCGACAGAAACGAGAGATGAAAGAAGACATGATTTACACCGCATAGCCTCCCGCCTTTCGTATCAACGCACAACCAAATGTAACATTATGTTTCAATGAAAACATATCAGTATTTCCTAATTCAGCCTCTGCATCGTTAAATTTTCCATATAGTTCACAAACTTACCGCTGATGCCTTTACTTATTTGAGAAATACCATTGATTTTTAGTATCAATAGAAAATGCGGTGTGTTTAGCAAGTGCAGTCGGTTTGCCTGTCAGGAAAACAGCTATGCTTTATATAGAATTAAGGCTCAAAACTGTCTTTATCATCTATGAAATTCAGGCACCCCAGCCTTGATGCTGACAACAAATCAATCATCAAAGGGAAAGAATATGAAAAATATCAAAGTATTAGGCCCAGGTTGCACGAATTGTCGCCTGACAGCCAAGCTGATCACCGAAGTTGCACAGGAATGTAATACCGAGATTGAAATAGAAAAAGTGGAGTCGATAAAAGACATCGTCAGCTATGGTGTGTTATCAACACCAGGTGTTGTCATTGATGGGCAGGTCGTGCATTCCGGCGGCATTCCCGCCAAAGACAAGATAAAACAGTGGTTCAGTCAGCCATAGGGCTTTTTCCATATACGCGAGACTTAATGGTACCTGGCGAGGTCACTACAATGAAAAAGAAATTGTCCATCCTTTGGCAACGGTTGGTAACGTCCAACGGCGATACCTGTGAACGTTGCGGGCAAACTTATATGGAAATGCTACGAGCTGTTGAGATTCTCAAAGAGCAACTGTCATCATCAGGCATTGAACCCGTATTGAAAACTAAAGAACTCACAGAAGCTGAATTTAAGGCTAAACCGTCAGAATCGAACCGTATTTGGATCAACGATAAACCCATCGAAGAATGGCTGGATGCGGATGTCGGCAAAAGCCCTTGCTGCAGCGCATGTGGCGATGAACACTGCCGAACGTTGGAACTGGGTAACCGGATTTATGAACGAATTCCTCAGGAATTAATCATCGAAGCGGGTATACGAGCAGCACGATCTTTATAGACTGAGATCAGGAGGAAGGCTTATGGATATTCTCTCTTTTTCTCTGCATCTGGTGTTGAGTGGCGTCGGTAATCTGGCCTCGTATCTGGCGGCCCACGTCTTACTCTGTTTACTACCTGCATTTTTTATTGCCGGAGCGATGACAGCGCTGATCCCCAAAGAAACGATCACCCGTTTTCTGGGGCGCGAACGTCCGAAATATATCTCTTATCCGGCTGCTGCTCTTGCCGGCTCCGTACTGGCGGTATGTTCATGCACAATAGTCCCGCTGTTTGCCGGGATCTATAAAAAGGGCGCGGGCCTTGGCCCTGCCATTACTTTTCTGTTTTTTGCCCCCGCCGCGAACATTCTGGCATTAATCTATACCGGTGGGATCATTGGTGTTGATCTGGCTCTTGCCCGACTTCTGCTTTCACTGGCATTTGGTATTGGCATAGGTCTCATTATGGCCTTAATTTTCCGTCAATCCGACAAGGAGCATGATGAAACAACGGATGTGCTGTTTGCATCCCAGGGCAAAATGCAGACGACCTCGCTGATTTTTCTGTTACTGCTAATTGCGATGTTACTCGCCGGCACGTTGAAAATAAGTTTACTTTCAGATGTCTATGCTTCGGTTTCGCTACCGGTCAGCCATAGTGATGAACTGCAGATTTTTCTGCATAACCTGATCCCTTTTGATCCCGCGCGCGGAGGCGAAGGCGTCAGTGCTCAGGGCGCATTGCTGATCCTCTTGTTATCGCTGATTGGCATTACTGCCTGGAAGGGGATTGAGTCTGTCTTCGATGGGTTCAATTACTGGACATGGACTACACTGCTACTCCTTGCCTTCACCCTGCTGATTGCTGCTGTCAGTGTTACACCACAGCATGATGAACTGATCATTCATATAAATGGCCGGTCACTCGGTGTATTGGTCGCATTGCTGATATCCGGCTGGTTGCTCAAAAACCGGTTAACCACAGAACAAGTACAAAATCTGTTGTGGGAATCCTGGAAATTCGTCAAACAGATCTTTCCGTTGCTTGTGATTGGCGTATTTCTGGTCGGAATGATCAGGGAGCTGATCAGACCCGAATGGATTGAAGCACTGGCAGGCAAAAACTCTCTGACTGGAAATATGGCGGGGGTTGTCTTTGGTATCGTGATGTATTTCCCGACGCTTGTGGAAGTTCCCATCGCACAGATGTTTTTGAATTTAGGTATGCATCGCGGGCCTTTGCTGGCCTATCTTATGGCCGATCCTGAACTCAGTCTGCAAAGTATATTGATCACAGCAACAATCATTGGCTACCTGAAAACCTGGACATATGTTGCCTGGGTCGCGTTGTTCAGCACACTGGCTGGCTATCTGTATGGGATCTGGATTGATGGCACCAGTGTTATTTTTGTAGTCAGTTATCTGCTGATTTTTCTGAGTCTGCTATCAGTGATTTTATGGCTTTCAGATAAATACTACCGATCATCTTAAGTATTGTGGTGAAGGCGCTCTATGACACCGGATCTTATTCATACTCTATCCTCAATGGTCTATCAGCTGATTGAGGGTGGATTTGGAATTGCGTTGGTAGTTGCTTTTCTTGATACAACGATTGGCATCGGGCTGCTTATTCCCGGTTCGATTATTCTTATGTTCATGGGATCGCTGGCGACTATCGGAGTTTTTGACTTTTACGCTTTAGCTGCAGGCTCCATATCTGGTGGCTTACTAAGCGATATGCTTAATTATTACCTTGGTAAACACCACGGACTTCACTGGCACAGGAAACATAGCCGGTTATTAAGATTAATGGATATAGAACAACGACGTTTGTTTATTCAGAGTTATGGCCTGAAAGCATTACTGATTAGCCGTTTACTTCCAGGAGAAAAAGAAAAGTCGGCGTTTATTGCCGGATATACCAGCACTCATTTTTCGTATTTTATTTTATATGATTTTGGGGTGATTATTACCTGGGTAACAATTACGCTATTAACCGGGTACTATGCCGCTCATGCTATCAATTTAGCTGAATTATGGCTTTCACGAGCCGGGCTGTTTATTCCTTTTGCAGTATCATTCTTATTATTGGTTTTTCTGCTAAAAGTGATAGCCATCAGAAAAGGAAAGCAGTTACTTCATCAGGTTCATACTCTGTTTCACTTTCTGAAAATAAAAATCGCTCAGAATAGAAGGTTTAAGCTATTAGCAAAAAATCACCCCACCTTAGTGTTATTTATTAATAACAGAATAGATAAATCAGTTTTCAATGGCAGACCATTATCTATCTTAATGATCGCACTCCTTTATATCATGGCACTTTTTGCAGGTATTATTGAAGATTTTATTACTGCAGATGCCATTGTCATGGCGGATATCCGCATTGCTAATTTATTTAACTTATTCAGAAATGAAACATTAACATCTTTTTTCACTTGGATAACATTATTCGGAAAGTTGGAGATCATCAGTATCGTTTTACTGATATCAGCTGCTCTGCTGTATCTCTGGAATAAAAAACATTTTATCATTCCCTTTTTCATCTCAGCACTCGGCTCACTGGCTTTTACATGGTCAGGAAAGCTTGCATTTCAGCGAGCCCGCCCGGAATATGCTATTTATCTGGAGAATTCATACTCATTTCCCAGCGGGCATGCAGCAATTGCCGTCGCGATCTATGGTTTTATCGGCTATTTATTAATCCGATCTGTTACGGAATGGCCACATAAGGTTAATATATTTGTCGTTACAATAGCTGTAGTGCTATTAATCGGATTTAGCCGGGTCTATCTTGGTGTTCATTACATCAGTGATATATGGTGTGGTTATCTGGTTGGTGCTATCTGGCTAATCATTGGTATCACTTTATCTGAGTGGTTAAAAACGATCACAAGTTCACAGAGAGTCAGGTTATCGTCAGGAAAGTTAATATCTGCAACTTGTTTTCTGCTTTCTGTCGTTATTTTGTTTTATTACCTGTTTGCAATCAATTACTCCCCATCCCGGACTCCTACACAACAGCACCCGCTTATAACCGTAACTAAGAGCACAGATATCTTCATGAATGAACAACTAAAATACACTGAGGATATTATTGGCAGACAACAAGAGCCCATTAGTTTTGTCATTGAAGCCATTAACCAACAGGCTTTAATTAGCTTATTACAAACACAAGGATGGCATTTAGCTGAGGATGCGAATATCACTTCGTTTAGTCATACAATTAAAGCCTTAGCAACAGATAAAACTTATTCATCCGCTCCTGTTTATCCCTCATTTTGGAATACAAGAATACAGGATATGGCCTTCAGAAAGTTATCTATCCCTGATATAGCTAGGGAAGGTGCGAATAAGTCACCAAACGCAAAAAAACGCCTATGTAAGTGATTGAATTTAATTGACTAAAAGTTTCATTTTCGTTGCGGAGGGTACTTATTCGCACCCTCCCTAGTAACGTACATCATTTAAAGATCTGGAAAACAAATTATCAGATAAACAACAATAATATTTATGTTGCTATGGCTAATACCGACATTGGCGTGAAATGGGGAATCATTCCTGTCATTGATCCCGATCTCAATAGTGCGCGAGAGGCGGTATATCAGACGCTGCTCCGGACGGATAAAATCAGGCTCAGTCAGAAAATTCAGATAAGAAAAGCAGAGTTGGGCTATCACTTTACCGGCGGAGCGTTTTTCAGTGATGGATACATCTATGAACTGTCACTTCAATCACCCTGACTCCACATACATCAACAGGAGAGTTTACTTATGTCATTAGCCAACCAACCAGAAACTTTCTCTGTCATCAAGAGAATACAAAGCATCACACATGCTGTGCGAGGTGTGACAGAAATGCTGAAAAGTGAACATAATGCCTGGGTACATCTGTTCGCAACCATTTGTGTGATTATGGCCGGAGCATTGTTTTCTGTAACACCGACAGAATGGTGTTTTCTGATCCTGGCAATCATGTCTGTTTGGGTATCAGAAGCGCTTAATACCGCATTCGAGTTCCTGTGCGATGTCGCCTCTCCTGATTTTCATCCTCTGGTGAAAAAATCAAAAGATGTTGCAGCTGGCGCTGTTCTTTTAAGCGCAATCGGTGCCGTAGTGATTGCGTTAATCATCTTCACCCCCAAGATCATGGTATACATCCTGTGATGCCAGAAAAAGGGGTTGTGGATAGTCATCTCCTTTTTCATTTTCTGTTACACTACCGGGCCATTTTTACAGAAGAATCCTTACGAATAACAATAAAAATCAACAAATTATTAAAAATATCTTTACATAGAAATAAAGGAACTTGCTATGAAGGTTACACTGATTGGTGCTGCCGGTGGGATTGGTCAATCGTTATCTTTACTTCTGAAAATCAACCTTCCGGTTGGTTGTGAACTTTGTCTGTATGACCTCAACCCTTCAACCCCAGGCATCGCGCTGGATTTAAGCCACATTCCAAATAAAGTAAAAGTAACCGGTTATTCAGGTTCTGACTCTCTCATTTCCGCCTTAGAAAACAGTGACATCGTGATCATCACAGCAGGCATAGCCCGTAAACCAGGCATGGAACGCAGTGATCTATTTAATGCCAATGCGAACCTGATCCGAAATCTGATGTCTTCTGCCGCTCATTCATGCCCAAACGCCTGTTTCTGCCTGATCACAAACCCGCTGAACAGCCTCGTGCCACTGGCCGCTACCGTGTTGAAGCAAGCTGGTATTTATAACCCAAGAAAACTATTCGGGGTTACCTCACTGGATATAATTCGTGCCGAATCCATTCTGTCTCAATATTTGCAACGGGATATTATGCCGGGCGAAATTCAGGTCATCGGTGGTCACAGCGGCCAAACCATTCAGCCGTTAATTTCAAGAGTATCTGGCCACGACCTTGATGAATCAGAAATTCGTAGTCTGACACAGCAAATTCAGGATTGCGGAACCACTGTCGTGAAAGCCAAGGCTGGTTATGGCTCTGCAACCTTAGCTATGGCTTCTGCCGGAATGCGTTTTATCAGCTCGCTGATCCGTGGATTAAAAGGCGAAGAAAATATTGTTGAGTGTGCTTACGTGGAAGGCGGTAGCCCTTACAGCAAGTTTTTCTCTCAGCCACTGCGATTAGGTAAACATGGCTGGTCAGAAGCGATCGACCCCGCCCCTTTTGATGCGCAGCAACAACGTGCATTAGATGCCATGTTGCCGTCTTTAAGAGAAGAAATTGCCTTAGGTGAAAAGTTCTGCGGCTGATATCAAATCAAGTGACAGCACCGCTCCTGAATAAGGTTTCAGGGGCGGCTTAAAAACAATATATCTGCACCACAATCGATACATTCCCTATCAGGCAGAACTGCAAGTAGAACTGGCCTTTTTTGTTAATTTCTTGTTACAAAACCCACTCATCCGATGAATAAAAAGATGTATTGTTTTTGTCAAAGCGGTATCATGCGGCGTTTTTCTCAACAGTAGAAACTGAGCAATATTTAAACACTATGAATCAAAAAACACAGCCTTCCAAAATCGGGTTTGTCAGCCTGGGTTGCCCTAAAAACCTTGTCGATGCCGAACGAATTCTGACGCAATTACGTACTGAAGGTTATGATGTCGTAAACAGCTATGACAATGCCGAACTGGTGATCGTAAACACTTGCGGTTTTATTGACAGCGCAGTGCAAGAATCACTGGAAGCGATTGGTGAAGCTTTGCAGGAAAACGGCAAAGTGATCGTAACCGGCTGCCTGGGCGCGAAAGAAGATCAGATCCGTGAAGTGCATCCAAAGGTGCTGGAGATCTCCGGCCCGCACGCTTATGAACAGGTATTAAGCCACGTTCATAAATACGCACCGAAACCAGAACATAACCCGTTCCTGAGTCTGGTGCCGGAACAAGGTGTGAAACTGACACCGAAGCACTATGCCTATCTGAAAATTTCCGAAGGCTGCGACCATCGCTGCACGTTCTGTATCATCCCTTCCCTGCGTGGTGATCTGGAAAGTCGTACCGTTGGTGATGTTTTAGGTGAAGCCAAGCGCCTGAAAAATGCCGGCGTCAAAGAGATATTAGTGATCTCTCAGGATACTTCTGCTTACGGTGCTGATATCAAACACCGCACCGGTTTCTACGAAGGCTCACCGGTAAAAACCAGCATGCTGGCGCTGTGTGAAGAGCTGTCAAAAATGGGCATGTGGGTGCGTCTGCACTACGTTTATCCTTATCCGCATGTGGATGACGTGATCCCTCTGATGGCACAGGGTAAGATCCTGCCATATCTGGATATTCCATTACAGCACGCCAGCCCACGTATTCTGAAACTGATGAAGCGCCCGGGTGCCGTTGAACGCACGCTGGAACGTATTCAAGAATGGCGCCGTATCTGCCCTGACCTGACTTTACGTTCAACCTTTATTGTCGGTTTCCCTGGTGAGACCGAAGAAGATTTCCAGATGCTGCTCGATTTCCTCGAAAAAGCAGAATTGGATCGCGTGGGTTGCTTTAAATACAGCCCGATTGAAGGTGCTAAAGCGAACGAATTAGCCGACCCAGTGCCGGAAGATGTGAAAGAAGAACGTTTCCATCGCTTCATGGAACTGCAGCAGAAGATCTCAGCCCGTCGTCTGGCCGCTAAAGTGGGTCGTGAACTGGATGTGATCGTAGATGAAGTTGACGATGAAGGCGCGATTGGCCGCAGCTTTGCTGATGCACCCGAAATCGACGGTGTGGTTTACCTGAATGGTGAAACAGCGCTGAAACCAGGCGATATCGTTAAAGTGAAAATCGAAAATTCTGATGAATATGATTTGTGGGGAACAGTAGTTCGCTAACATATCGGACAACGGAAAACATCCCCACTGACACACCGTGAACCCATCCATAGAGTTCCGTTCTTCAGTAAATATTGATTGCTGCAGGATGACAGGAAAAATTTCAACGACCCTCTGCGCCATGGATGGCGCAGCGGAGCCCTCAGGGATGAGTTTACTGCGTGTCGGGGAAATTATTCCTGTTGTCCGCCCCCATCAGTTCATCATAAAAAAGCCCGTAGTGGTAGTGTTAGCTACGGGCTTTTTACTATCCAATATTCAGAATTACTCAATACCCTGACTACGCAGATAATCTTCATAGTTACCAC
>SSEX01000039.1 GCA_008015085.1 Tolumonas sp.
ACCGTGGCAAGTGCCACGATACTCAAAAATTTGAACTGTACTTTCATTTTGATTATTTTTTATTAGGATTATTTGGTTTGTTCGGAACTTCAGTACCTTCCTGAACTTCTTCTGATCCCATTTTTAATATTTTGTCTCCCTGATTAAGTTCTCCAAAAACCTCTACCTGCTCCGGCATTATATGTCCTTTGCTCACCGGGACATTTTTGGTCTTCCCGTTCTCAACACGTATCACGTATACACCCATTCCGCTTTCAACAACTGCCGTTTTAGGAACAAAAAATGTAGGCTCCGTATTTTGTAAAGGGATAGTCGTTTCAGCAACCATATACGGTTTCAGGATATTATTCTTATTGATAAAATCGGCTTCGATCTTTTCAGAACGGAGTTTCAAGTCAAGGCTTCCCGATTTTCTGCTGACCAGAGCAATATGCTTTTGCTGGGGCTGTGATCTCACGTGGAAACGGATCGTGTCACCTAATTTAAGGTAAGGCGTCTTGGCTGCCGGAACGGAAAGATTTAGACGTAATTTCTGATTGTTCTCCACCACCAACAAAGGCTCTTTGTTCATTGGTCCTACATAGGCACCCAGATCCACGTTTCTATCTGTAATTGTTCCGCTGAACGGAGCTTTGATCACCAGGTAATTGTTGATATCCTTGATCTCATTATAGGCAGATCTTGCTGCATTCAACTGAGCCTCATCGGAAAGTTTACGGGCCTTGATCTGGTCAAGTGCATCTTTTGCAATAGCTCCCTGTGTCTCGTTGGCCTTCATCGTTCTATCGTAAGTAGCTTTGGTCGAGAAATAGATGGCTTCCTGAGCTTCCAATTTCGCTTTGGCACTTGCTACCTGCGACTGGATTTCAGGTGCTTCCAATACCGCCAGAACCTGACCTGCCGATACTTTATCACCGATATCTACACGGATACTTTTTACATAACTGTTTACTTTTGCAAACAGGGCCGTCTGTTGGTCGGGTTTTAGCTCACCGGCTAATTTCAGCATAACCTTAGGGTTGGACTTTGATATTTCAACAGTTTCCCATGGGTTCATCATCATTCCCATTCCCATACCAGGCATGCCGCCTTTTTTAGGTTCTTCCTTTGCTGCTTCTTTTGTTTCGTTGTTGCAGGCGGTCAGCAACACTATAAATGAAGCTGCCAATATTTTTATATATTTCATTTCTTTATTTTTTTAGGTTTACAAAGTGAATACTTTCCTCATCTTCTGGATGCAGCGAATTGGATACGATGGATGCTTTTTTCTGAACCCAACCGAATACAAGTGGGAGAACGATCAATACCGAAAAAGTAGAGAAAATCAAACCACCAATCACGGCACGTCCCAACGGAGATACCTGATCTCCGCCTTCTCCAAATCCGATGGCCATCGGTAACATACCGGCTACCATTGCCAATGTGGTCATGACAATCGGACGGATACGTAATTTGGCTGCTTCTATTGCGGCTCCAAGCGCATCATTTGAAGATTTGCGTATCGTTTCGGCATTTGAAATCAATAACACTGCATTTGCAATCGATACCCCGACCGACATGATCATTCCCATATAGGATTGAAGGTTCAGCGTAGAACCTGTCAGGTTCAGGGCAACCAACGCACCCACGATTACAAAAGGAACAGTTGATAAAATTACCCACGAAACCCTGAAGGATTGGAATGTGGCAGAAAGCATCAGAAATATGACTACGACAGCGATCAATAGTCCTGAAGCAAGGCTTCCTAATGTCTCGTCCAGAACAGGAGCAAGTCCTGCAACCTCAATATTGATACCCTTTGGCAATTCACCAAGAGAAGCTATTGCTGCTTTTACGTCTTTGGATGCCTGTTCAAGGTCTTTTTTATGCAAGTTGGCTGTTACCGTTGTATAGCCCATTGTTCCAAGGTTATAACTTTCTCCCATTTCCTTGGTAGGCATTACCGTAGCAACATCGCTTAATACAGGTCTGTCCTGATTTTTGGTCAGGGGAAGATTTTCCAGTTCCTCTTTGCTGTTCAGTATATTCTGAGGGGTCTGAACCTGTACATCGTATGCAATACCCATCATACCTCCAACCCAAAAGTTTTTATTGGTATAACGTGTCGAAGCTGTTGCGGCAACCAGTGATTTAGCGATATCCTGTGCGTCCAGTCCCAACTGGGCAGCCCTTGTCCGGTCAATATTGATCTGCATTGCCGGATAGTTCATGGATTGTGGGATCTGCTGATCACGCATGTAGTCAAGTTCCTTCAGTTTTGCAAGAAGCTTATTTGCCGTCATCATGTTCATTTTCTTCATCATCCCCGAAACACGGATCTCAACAGGATTATTAGCTCCCTGGCTCAGGATTTTTTCTGTCAGTTCAATTGGTTCAAATGACAGTTGCAGATCGGGCATTTTTTCTTTGTAATATTGACGAAGTTCATCTTTCAGCTCATCTGAATTACCGTTAAATTCTTTAAGGGCAACCTGCATCAGGGCTTCATGCGGTCCCGCATTGTACAGATAGATCGGGCTCACGGCAAATGTTGAAGGGTGCTGTCCGATAAAAACCGATGATATGGCAACATTATCCTTACCGACCTTGGCTTTTAGCAGTTCAAGGAAATTCTTCACCTTTTTCTCGGTTACTTCTATGCGGGTTCCGTCGGCAGCTTTAAGCCTTACTTGAAATTGTTTGGAATTAGAGGCAGGAAGTACGTCTTTTCCGGTAATCAGGTAAAGACCGGCTCCGGCAAGGATAACGGCAATCAGGCTAATTCCCACAACAGGTTTTCTGAATTTCATCAGACCCGAAAGGAAGTTTGCAAATTTCTCCCTGAACTTTGTAAACCTGTCTTCTTTATGTGCAGGGTTTTCGCAGTTTTCAATATTATGTTTCATCATCCAATTGGCCATCACCGGAACGAAAGTCTGTGATAAAAGGAAGGAAATAATCATCGAAAAACCAATAGCCATTGCCAATGGCATAAACAGCGACCCTGGTATGCCTGTCATCATAAAGGCCGGAGCAAATACGGCAAGGATACAGAGCATGATGAGCAGTTTTGGAAAAGCAATCTCCTTACACGCATCCCATATTGCCTGTGCCTTTGTTTTACCCATGGCAAAGTGCTGGTGGATATTCTCGATGGTTACCGTACTCTCGTCCACTAATATACCAATTGCAAGTGCAAGGCCTGAAAGCGACATGATATTGATGGTCTGTCCGAAAAGTTTAAGGAACAGGACAGCAGAGATAATAGAGATCGGAATGGTCATAATCACGATCAGTGCCGCCCTGCGGTCATTCAGGAACAACAATACCATCAATCCGGTCAGCAAAGCTCCCAGTACGCCCTCTACGACAAGACTTTTCAAGGCGTTGGAAATATACACCGATTGGTCAAATTCGTAGGATATCTTCACGTCATCAGGCATATTACGCTGAATGTCCGGCAACTGTTTCTTCAGTGTGTTGACCACATCGAGTGTAGAAGCATTACCGGCCTTTGCAATATTGATATATACGGAACGTTTTCCGTCAATAAGGGCATAGCCCGTCGCAATATCCGCACCGTCCTTAACGGTTGCTACGTCACGGATATACACATTATCCACTGTACCCTTGAAGATCGGCACATCACCCAGTTCTTCAATATTCTTTACCGTATTATTGGTCGGGGTCAGATAATTTTTATCCCCAATATAGATATTCCCTGAAGGGGATGTTATATTGTTCCTGCTGATGGCTTCAACAACCTGTTCCGGAGATAGATTATGTGAACGCAACTTGTAGGGATCGATATTGATCTCAATGGTACGGGGGCTCCCTCCAAAAGGTGGGGCTGTTGTCAAACCGGGTATCTTAATCAGGAACGGACGGGCGTTGAAGTTTGCAATATCCTGTAACTGGTTATTTGTTTTTGTGTTACTGCGGAATACCAACTGCCCAACCGGTTGTGATGAAGCATCAAAACGGATGATAAACGGCGGCGGAGCGCCCGGTGGCAGGAATACCTGAGAACGGTTGGACAGTGCATTGATACTGGCTATCGCTTCACCCATTTCGGTACCTTCATAGAAAGTAATCTTCATCAGGGTAAGTCCCTGTGTATTCTTACTTTCGATGGATTTGATGCCGTTGGCAAACAGCATCATGTTCACGTACATTTTTGTAAAATACCCCTCCATCTGTTGCGGTGTGTAACCGTAAAAGGAATGGGCTATATAAACTACCGGTAGGTTCATCTCCGGCAAGATGTCCACTTTCACATCTCTGGTCGCTTTGATCCCAAAGAACAGTAAGCCAAGTACAATGACTAATATGGAAAGTGGCTTTTTTAAAGCAAAACTTATCAAATTCATTGATTAAATTATTTAGTTAATGTTTTTGGGTCAATATTTCAAGATCGCCCTGTGATGATGCCAACAGCAAGAGTGCCTGCCATACATTGTTCTGGGCAATCTCGTAGTCAATCTCGGCACGGTTCAGTGCGTATAATGCCTGCGTATAATCCACTAACGTGGTCAGCCCGTTTTCGTACAATGCCGTGTGCTGTCTGTAGGCCAATTGTGCAGCGGATAACTGCACTTTGGTTTCCTCAAAGTTTTCGTAAGCATTGGCCAGCTGTGACTGGGCAAGCTTGGACTGGGCGTTAAGCTCCTTGTGCAGGCGATCATAATCCTGCTTCAATGATTGGGTAAAATACTGCTGTTCCTTTACCTTACTGTTGAAACGGGACAGGTTGGTAATGTTCCCGCTGAACGTAAAGCCGAGCAGGTAATTTCCCCTGTCAATACCGACACCTTTCAGGTACGAGCCGGAAAAGGCACTGTTATCCTGCATATAATTGGATTCAAAACCTGATCCACGTCCCTGAAGTACGCCAAAGGCAGACAAATTGGGAAGCCTTTGGGTCTTTACCAAGGATTCGGATTGAAGGCTCTGGTCTACCTTGCTTTGCTGTAATTGAAGCAGAGGATGTTTGCTGACATCACTATTTTCAGGGCTGAGTATATTTTTTGGTATGGTTGTACTGTATAGGCTATCAAGCTGATAGGTCTGAAATTCTTCACCCAAGAATACGGCAAGCTGCTTCGAGTATTCCAATACCTTATCATAAGATTTAATCTGCAAGGATTTTGCGTGGGAAACTTCCGCTTTGGCCAATGAAGCATCTACTTCAGGGATCAGGCCGCTTTTTGCACGGGAGTCGGTCATTTCAAAAAATACCTGTGCCCGTTCGAGGTTTTTTTCCTGTACATACTGTATGCGCTGGCTGGCCAATAAGTTCAGATAGGCAGCACTCGTTTTCACCTGAAGCTGGAAAATCTCCTGTTCAAGATCTGCAATGGCAGTCTTTTCTTTGGACTGTCCCAGTTTTACCTCATTCTTTATCCTGCCGAAAGTGAACAGGTTCCAGTTGACATTTGCGAAGTAAAGCGAACCAAATGCGGCATTCCAGTTTTGTTCTGCCAAAGGCACAGAGGTTGCCGCAGAACCCAATCCGCCATAGGCATACATTGGCCCATGCAATGCATTGATGGTGCCGAAACTTTGTTGTGCCGAAAGGGTGAAATCGGGGAGGTATTGTTGCTTTTGAAAAGCGGTATTTTGTTCAAACGCAGAAACTATCGATTTTTTGGATTTTATCCTGTCATAGTTTTCAGCGGAACGTTGGAGTGCATTGTCCAGATGCAGTACCTGTGCATAGCCATTAAGACTGCACAGGAGCACTACACCAACAGATGCAATGATCTTTATGTTCATTGTTATAAAAATTAGAAATTAGACATAACGAATTAAGGCATAACCCTAAGTATGGGCATGCAATTCTTAGTTTCGGAACGTCAGATCCTAAATTCTATAAACGCAGTGAAGTATGTAGAGTGGATTGCCCCTTATCGGGATCTTGGTAGAAAGGTAGGTCGGTTTGGAAGGTTCAGGGTATATTCCTGAAAATTCAAACAAGGCTCCCAATGTTTCATTCGGGATCGCTTCACCCCAGAATTTAACCGACAGGTCAAATCCTGAATACTTATGTGCTGCATTATCTACCTTAACGATCTTGGTTTCGTGCTTACAGCAGCCTTTCTTTTTTTCCTTTAGTTCTTTATTCTTGTTAGAACATATCGGACAGGGTTTGTCCGAATCGGCATGGGTATTACTATTCGTCAGACTGTAAAGTTTTACAGCCATTCCCTTGCACATATGGGAATACTGGATAAAGCCCGTAGACAATACCAGATATAACATGGAAAGGAATATGACGAATAGTTTTTTCATATAGATAAAAGCAAAGTTAATAAATGTTTTTCATACAGACTTATAAAATTTTGGTAAAAAGTTGTAAAATTTTGAAATATATTGGGTGTATTAATGCTGTCTAAAAAACCTTAAATGAATAAAGATGGCAACCATTGATTGCTGTCTATGTTCTTTAAATGCTACTCTTTTCTGATTTAGAAATGGATAATTTGGGATAGTGGTTGAGTTTTGGTTGGTTTGGCTCTTTTGGTTTTGCGAAGCGTTGGCTTTGTGTGTCGGGGCAAAACCAAATGTGCCAAATGTGGGTTGGGAATTTTTTTTTCTGTGTCCGGGCTGTTGTTGTTTGGTTAGGTGTCGAAGACTCGGTTCGGGCGTTCTGCCATTGCCACTAACGTTTCGCGGCTTAAAAATGTGGCGAAAAACCAGCACCAAGCCAACACAAATATACACAAAACTTTA
>SSEX01000169.1 GCA_008015085.1 Tolumonas sp.
GTAAAATGTTGATGCATTATGCGCTGTATCGCCTGATAGGTTGTCAGTGCTTCTCCATTTTCCCTGATACCTCCCAGCCAGTTGGCCTTATTGGTAGTGGCTGTTTGCCACGAATAAGCAGAACAAAGCATTACAATACCGCCTTTATTGAGTCGGTTCGGTAAATCGCGCAGAAACCGCTCTGGCTCCCGGAGATACTCCAGAATATTGGCAGCTAGAATGAGGTCATATTGGCTATATTTAGTTTTCAGGTTGCAGGCATCGCCTTGGGTAAAATTGATTCTTCCTGCTAAAGATGGATCTAGACCACACTCAGTCAGTTTGGCTTCCCGATATTCAAGTAATTCGCCTTCACTGGTAATGGCGTAGCGGACGCTATTTTGTTTGGCGAGTGTTTCTGCAATGTCGATGGATCGTGCGGTGAAATCGACGGCATCTACCTGTGCGAAATATTTCGCTAGTTCATAACTGGCTCGGCCGACGGAGCAGCCCATATCTAATACCCGTGATGTAGGGGGCGCATATTGCGCCGCCAGTTCCGCCAGTACTTTGCAGTGATTCGCTATACCTAACCGGGATTTTCCGTAATGCGTATCCAGCGCTTGTGCGATGACTGGGTCTGTTTCATACGGATTGGTAATCGCTGGCTCCTCATACCTTGAAACAACATAGCGAAACCCGGCATGCTGGAAAAAATGGCGGCGGAATGCATAGCGAGAGTGTTTAATCGCCAGATTGCCAGTCGAGATCCATGAGCCACCTTTGATCAATGAATGTTTGCCATCGAAAGTTGGTGTCGAAAAATCATCGTACAGTGGGTGGATCCTGAAACCATCGTATCCATCGATAGAGGTACTGGTCCACTGCCATACATTACCTGTGATGTCGTAAAACTGCCCTTGTGAAAAATGATCAACAGGACAGGATGATGCCCAATATTCGAGATTAATGTTGCCAGGTGCGTGTGTCCAATCAGGTTGATCCTCTGCAATTTCGTTACGCAGTACCTGCCATTCCGCTTCGCAAGGTAATTGAATCGATAAACCGGTTTGGGCCGCTTTCCATTTGCAAAAAGCAGCCGCTTCCAGCTGATTGGTTTCGACCGGCCAGTCCCAGGGCATGGCAATTTCTTCGCACATCAGACGCAAGCGTAATGAATCCGGATCTGTGATATTGCCACACCAGAAGGTTGGCTTATCGGCTTTTGTATAATGGAGCCAGCCTTGACCTTCTTCTGTCCACCACTGTGGCTGTTGATAACCTCCTGCCTGCACAAACTCAAAATACTCTGCATTACTGACCAAGTATTGGCTGGCCTGAAAGGTTTCAAGAGTAATATTCCGTTGGCCATATTCATTATCCCAGCCATAGGTTGCATCACTGCTTGGTTTACCGAGTTGGATCGTAGTACCTGCGACGGTGAGTAATTTATTGTGTGGCACCTCTGAGCGGTTATGTCGTTGTAAAGGACAAGTTAGCCATTGAGGCTGTGGAGTAACCCACTGCAGAGGTAACTGGCGGATAAGAACTGAGGAAGTTTCCAAGTGAATTCGTTCATGTTCAATACCCATCAAAACGGCCCAGGCCGGGCTTTCCCAGCTGATGGGTAGTTCCAGCGGCATTTCCTGAATAAATTGTATGACTCGGCTGCGTACTTGCTGGCGATATTCCCGCAGCCGTGAAACGGTTGGCCATTGATAATGTTGTTCATTGAGGTCATCCCAACTCATTTCATCGACGCCAATAGCCACCGTAGATTCAATCAGTGGGTCAATGCGCTGCTGGATGAAGCGTCCAATCAATAGCTTATTGATAAAGAAGGCGGCGGTATGGCCGTAATAAAAAATCAGTGGATGGCGCAGCGGAATGGCTTTTTTATACCAGGCATCATCACAAGCCAGACACTCAAACAGGGAATCGTATAAATCGTAAGTCTGCGTGAAGTAGTTCAGTAATTCCTGTCGTTTTGCTCCGACATCATTGCCTTGTAGCCATAAGGTGCGTGTCGGTGAATTGGGTATATTCACGTGAGGATCTCCCCGTACTGTTTTATCTGAAACTATAGCTGGTGAAATGCAGTACGGGAAAAATCACTTTCAGATCAACCTTCATCAGGCATTAAGCTGATTCTGACTGAAGGAAAAAGGGAGTAGCTCTCGGATGGGCATTTGACGGAGCTGACCTTGCCAGTGGAACAGGATCTGAATATCAGGTCCGAATTCGGAAATAAACTGACGGCAGACACCACAAGGGCTAATTTCACCCTTCGGTGAGAAGACGGCAATGGCTTTGAATTGGGTATGGCCCTGACTAATCGCATTGCCCAGAGCTACGCGTTCTGCACAGGTTCCCGCCGGGTAGGCAGCATTTTCGATGTTCACACCTGCAATGATTTGGTTATCTACGGTTAATACGGCGGCACCGACCGGATAGTGGGAATAAGGCATATACGCATGGCGGATACTGGCTTTAGCGGCATCCATGAGCTGGTTCTGCAAAGCCTCGTCGATAGATGACATAAACTCTCCTCATACTGGAAGTCTGCAGAATTTTTAACATGCCTGCTGCTGGGTCACAAGCAGGCATGTTGTCTGAGTATCACAAAACAGCAGATTTATCTGCTGATCCAGACGCTGACTTCATATGGTGTCAGTATCCGCTCATCGAGTAGCGGTGGAGTTTCGTTGTTATGGAGCAGACATTCGCTATCTATGTTTTTCCAGGCATCCGGAAGCTCAAACTCAATACTATTTTCGCTTAAATTGGCAATCACCAGTAATTTTCTGTTTCCATCATCGCGCTGATAGCACCAGATCGCCGGGTGATCAGGCAAAAGATCCTGATAATTACCATTCACAATAACTGGATGTTGTTTACGCAACCGGATCAGCTGTTGATAGCAGTAAAAAACGGAATTTTTATTCTCCAGAGCGGCGGCCACATTGATGGTAGTAACGTTATCCCCAAATGGGATCCAGGGAACGGCTTGACTGAATCCGGCTGTGTCTGAGCTATCCCATGGTATTGGTGTGCGGCTGTTATCGCGGGATCGGGCTGCCAGTACGGCAAGTGTCTGACTTGATGGAATTTGCTGTTGCTGGTTGGCCAGCCAGAGATTCAGGCTTTCAACATCCCGGTAGTCATCAATTTGTTGGAAATGCGGATTGGTCATGCCGATCTCTTCTCCCTGATAGATATAGGGAGTGCCCTGTAGCATGTGCAGTACGGTGGCCAACATTTTCGCCGATTTTTCCCGGTATTCGCCCTCATGACCAAAGCGGGAAACAATGCGTGGCTGGTCGTGATTACACCAGAATAGTGCGCTCCAGCCCTGCTGATGCAGTCCGTTTTGCCAGTCGGCAAAGAGTTTTTTCAGTTCGATGAAGTCAGGCTCAGCCAGTTGCCATTTTTCGCCGTTCGGATAGTCCACTTTCAGATGATGAAAGTTGAAAACCATGGAGAGTTCCCGGCCATCAGCACGAGAATATCGCTGGCAATGATCCAGCGTAGTGGAGGACATTTCTCCTACCGTCATGCAGCCGCGAGGCAAGAAAACATCATGGGCAAGTTCCTGCAGGTATTCATGCACACGAGGGCCATCGGTATAGAAGCGGCGTCCGTCACCGCTGGTATCATCGCAGAAATCCTGCTGTTTGGAGATAAGATTGATCACATCTAACCGGAAGCCATCGACGCCTTTATCTGCCCAGAAGTGCAGTACCTTTTTTATCTCTTCGCGAACTTCTGGGTTTTCCCAGTTCAGATCGGCCTGCTGTTCACTGAACAGGTGCAGGTAATATTGACTACTTTGTGGATCGAACGCCCATGCATTGCCGCCAAATTTGGATTGCCAGTTGTTAGGTTCTTGGCCGTTGACCGGATTGCGCCAGATATAGAAATCACGGAAACGGCTTTGTGGATCCTGAATAGCTGTTTTGAACCAGCTGTGTTCCGTGGAGGTATGGTTAAAGACCATATCCATGATGAGATGCAGGCCGCGTTGTTTGCAGGCGGTAACCAGCTGATCGAAATCCTGCATGGTGCCAAATGCCGGATCAATGGCGTAATAATCGGCAATGTCATAGCCATTATCGACCTGTGGTGAGCTGTAGATGGGAGTGAGCCACAAAGCATCGACACCGAGTTCCTGCAGATAATCAAGGCGGCGAATGATCCCTTGCAGATCACCGGTACCTTTGCCGCCGGAATCCTGAAAACTTTTCGGATAAATCTGGTAAACCACGGCCTGACGCCACCAGTTAGCTTGCGGATAAGACATCAAAACTTCTCCATTCCTGAAAAGGCTGCGGCCAATACACCGCAGCAGAAATTATTGTTATTAGCGATTAAACAGCTTCAGTCGCGGCGATATCGGCAGCTGACTGGTTACGGAATTTATGTTTGTAAACGGCCATGGTGAGCAGCATTGGGATGACTATTGCAATCAACATGGCGACGGCATAGATACCCCAGAATTTTGGCTGGATGGATAGAATACCTGGCAGGCCACCCACACCAATGCCGTTAGCCAGCACACCACTGAATCCACAGACCAGCGCCGCGATAGCTGAGCCGACCATGGCGCACAGCATCGGGAATTTGTAACGCAGGTTAATGCCATACATCGCCGGTTCGGTGACACCGAGATAAGCGGAAATGGCGGCCGGTACGGAAATTTCCCGTTCGTTTTCTTTGCGGCTGATCAGGATGATGCCCATTACCGCTGAAGCCTGAGCGATATTAGACAGGGCAATCAGTGGCCATATTGGGGTGCCGCCTATACTTTGCACCAGCTGCAGGTCAACCGCATTAGTGGTGTGATGCACACCAGTGATCACCAGCGGGGCATACAGGAAACCGAACAGCGCGGCGCCAATCGGGGCGAAACTGCCGGTCATGACAGATTTAGCTGCAAAAGCGACACCATCGCCGATCCAGCGACCGAATGGACCGATCAGACTGTGCGCTAGGATCACAGCCAGCAGCAGTGACACAAACGGGACAACGACCAGATAGAGGTAAGCCGGAATGATCTGTTTCAGACGGGTTTCCAGCAGTGCCAGCAGAGCGCCAGCCAGGATCGCCGGGATCACCTGTGCCTGATAACCGACTTTCTGGATAGCAAACAGCCCAAAATTCCAGGCATCAGGTGCCTGCTGGCCGATCAGATACGCATTCATCAGTTGCGGACTAACCAGTGTGATACCTAATACGATGCCGAGGATCTCGCTGCCGCCCATCTTACGTACAGTCGCCCAGCACACGCCCACTGGCAGGAAGTGGAAAATTGCTTCGCCAATCAGCCAGAGGAAGGAGTGTACGGTCGCCCAGAACTGACTGATCTCGGTGAGGCTTTTACCATCAAACATCTTGATGTCACCGATGACATTGCGAAAACCGAGGATCAAACCACCAGTAATAATGGCGGGTAGCAGAGGGACAAATATTTCCGCCAGATGGGAAATTGTCCGTTCCAGTACATTCATGTTTTGCCGGGCGGCGACTTTAGCGGCTTCCTTGGAAGAAGCATCGACGCCGGTTTCAGCGATGAGGAGTTTGAAGAATTGATCAACTTCAGTTCCGATCACCACCTGAAACTGACCAGCGTTGGTGAAACAGCCTTTCACTGATGACAGGGTTTCGATCCCCTTGATATCAGCCAGTTCGGTGTTTTTCAGCACAAAACGCAGGCGGGTCAGGCAGTGGCTGACGGTGGCAATATTATCCTTGCCGCCGACCAGACTGATCAGACGTGTAACGTCCTGAGAAAAGGATTTGCTCATGTGTGTCCCCTGGTGAACAAGACCATCAGTCCGGATGGAAGATGGTTTAAGCATAGTTGGTAACGTTCCCATTAAGTATGAGGCTGATTATTAAAAACATAAAAGGGAACGTTCCCAATTTGGGGGCGTGTTCACAGATCCGACGAACGGCTTGGATCCTGGCGGATCGTTAATGTCTTATCTTGTATTCATTCGACACATCAGATCGGGTGAGCGGGGGCAATCTGTGCGCAGGGACCGACTTGCTGTTCCAGTTGCAACAGCAGTTGCTCTGCCGCCAGCCTGCCAGCCTGCTTGTAGCCGGGATCGACGGAAAGGGTTTGTGGGAACAGGAAGTGCAGTAGAGGGTTATTGCCGACGCCCGTGAGCTGTACATCATGGCGCTGCTGTTCCTGCAAATATTTGGCTGTACCCATGGCAAGTGTATCCGTCGCGCAAACCACCGCATCTGTTGCCGGAGTCAGTAGTTTAGCCGTCAGGTCATAACCACTTTGTACATCCAGAGTACCGGTCAGATAGCGGCAGGGTAATTGATGGTCTGCACAAAACTGCTGATAAGCCTGTAACCGTAGGGCTCCGGTAGTCGCATCGCTGGGATCGACGCCGATAAAATCAATTTGCCGCTTACCGGCTGCGTAGAGTCTGGTCAGGATTTGCAAAATGGCCCCCTGATCGTCATAGCAGACGGAAGAAATCTGCGGCCAGTCACGGGCCATGAGAATGAGTTTATCTTGCCATGGGCGTAACCGTTCCAGGTCGAGCGAACTGAAGGCAAACAGGATCACACCATCAACGCCGCGCCGCGCCAGTAAGGCCAGATGTTCATCAATTTTGGCTGGGTCAAATTCACTTTCCATCAACATGGCGTCGTAACCCCGGGCATACAACACTTCGAGCATGCCTCGGACTGAGCGGTTCTCTGAGGCTGAGTCCAGCCGTGACACGATAATACCGATCAGGCGGGCACTGTTGGTGCGCATCGCTCTGGCTGATTTGCTCGGTTCAAAACCATGCTCACGGATCACCGCCTCCACATGCTCGCGCGTTTGTGGGTTGACGTTAGGATCCTGATTCAGCACCCGTGAAACAGTCGATTTACCAACGCCACTGAGCCGGGCGATATCGAGAATGGTTAAGCGTTTTGTCATAAGAATTCCTGATCCGGTTTGTGATCCGCGCTGCAGTTATTTATGCTGGTGGTTCAATGGCTAACCATCCGGTGCATGCGGCCGGTTTTTGAGGACAAGCTTATTATGTTTATTGGTAATTTACAGCAATTGGATGACATTCTGCTGCATCCGCTCATTGCTGCGATTCTGAAAGATTTTGTTGCCACCAATGCGGATGTACTGGAACTGCCAAAGGGTAAAACTGACCTGACAGTGCCGGCAGCACTGGCTCCGGCGGTATTGCCGGAAAACCCGCTGTTTATGATTGTCTCGATTGATAATTCACAACTGGTGACGGAGCGCCGCGCTGAGTTCCACGATACCTATCTGGATATTCAGTTATTGTTATCCGGCGAAGAGTGGATTGGCATTGGTCCGCATACCGTAGAACTGGATCGGGCGGATAATCCGCATCCGGATCTTTATTTCATGGATGAAACGCCGACCAGCTATGTTGGCTTGCAGCCGGGCGATTTTGTGGTGATTGCACCGGGCGAATTGCATACACCGCTCTGTACGCTGACGGAGCCGGGCCAGCTGCGAAAAATTGTCTTTAAAGTGCATAAAGAGTTGCTGAAATAATCCTTCCGATCCCGAACTGAGGAGTGTGCTATGCCTGCGTTGCATTTGATCACGGCAAACCGAAATTATTCATCCTGGTCACTACGGCCATGGTTGTTATTGCGCAAGTTAGGGGTGGAATTCGAAGATACGCGTGTTTTGCTGCAGACCGACGATTTTAAGCAACAGATTGCACACTACTCGCCAGCTGGGAAGGTACCGGTTCTGCTGGATGGCGAACTGGCGATCTGGGATTCGCTGGCTATTATGGAATATCTGGCAGAAGCGTATCCGCAAGTTTGGCCGGAAGATAAAGCGGCAAGGGCATTAGCTCGCTCGGTAAGTGCTGAGATGCATTCCGGCTTTATGGCATTGCGTAGCAAGATGCCGATGAATTGTCGTGCCGAAGGCCGCTCGGTGGCTCACGATGAAGCACTGGATAAGGATATTGAACGTATTCAGGCAATCTGGACGGAATGTCGCTTACGCTATGGTCAATCTGGCCCTTGGTTATTTGGTCAGTTTTCGATTGCAGATGCGATGTTCGCGCCGGTAGTTTTTCGCTTTAACACCTACGGCGTGAAGTGTCAGGGGCTGGCGGGAGACTATCTGCAAACCGTATTGCAGGATGAAGACATGCTTTGCTGGCAACATGCAGCCCAGCAGGAGCAGGAAGTGCTGATGGGTTATGAGACAGGGCTGACGGCACAGTAATCGAGTTATTTGTAATAAAGAAAAGCGCCGCCAGGAGTCACCGAGCGGCGCTTTTTGTTTTTCGGCTAAATCATTATCAGGCTTTCAGTGCCTGATCTAGATCGGCCAGAATGTCTTCAATCGCTTCAATACCAACAGATAGACGGATCATCTCTGGTTTCACGCCCGCTTTAGCTTGTTCTTCGATCGTCATCTGACGGTGTGTGGTGGATGCCGGATGGCAAGCCAGAGATTTTGCATCACCGATGTTAACCAGACGTTTGAAGATCTGCAGTGCATCATAGAAACGCACACCCGCTTCATAACCCTCTTTCAGACCGAAGGAGAGGATCGCAGAAGGTGTGCCGTTCATGTATTTTTTTGCCAGTGCATGATGCGGATGGTTTGGCAGGCCGGCATAGCTGACCCAGGCTACTTTGTCGTGATTTTGCAGAAATTCTGCCACTTTCTGGGCATTTTCCACATGACGTTCCATACGCAGTGACAGCGTTTCCAGCCCCTGCAGCAGCAGGAAGGCATTCATTGGTGACAATGCTGAACCGGTGTTGCGCAGTGGTACGGTGCGGGCACGGGCAATAAAGGCGGCCGGGCCAAAGGCCTCGTTGTAAATGACGCCGTGGTAAGAGGCTTCCGGATTGCTGAACTGTGGAAAACGATCTTTATGTTCTGCCCATGGGAATTTACCGGAATCGACAATCACGCCGCCCAGTGAGTTGCCATGGCCGCCCACATATTTGGTGATGGAGTGCACGACAATATCGGCACCGAACTGGATGGGTTTGCACAGCACTGGCGAGGCAACGGTGTTATCAACCACCAGCGGTACGCCTTTGGCGTGTGCAACGTTCGCCAGTCCTTCCAGATCGACGATATTACCAGCCGGGTTACCGATACTTTCACAATACACTGCTTTGGTTTTGTCATCGATCAGCTCGGCAATCGCTTCAGGTGAGTCATCACGGGCAAAACGAACATCTACGCCGAAACTAGGTAGCATGTGAGCAAACAGCGTGTAGGTACCGCCGTACAATTGTGGTGTGGAAACAATATTGTCGCCGGCACGGGTCAGCGTCTGAATGGCATAATTGATTGCGGCACTACCGGCTGATACCACCAGCCCGGCGATACCGCCTTCCAGTGCGGCCAGCCGTTTTTCCAGCACATCATTGGTCGGGTTCATAATGCGGGTATAGATGTTACCTGGTACTTCCAGGTTAAACAGGTCTGCACCGTGCTGAGCGTTATCAAATTCATAAGCAACGGTCTGATAAACCGGAACCGCCACTGCCTTGGTAGTTGGGTCATTCTGGAAACCGTGGTGCAGCGCCAGTGTTGCATCTTTCATGAGAAATCATCCTTGTCGCAATGAAATAATGGAAAACGGTGTTCAATCTAACTGCTGGTATTTGACGCTGTAAAGGCATCAATCAGGGATATGTTATGAAAATGGCGAATAAGTGGGATTCAGGTGAAGGGAGGCGGAGCACTGCCAGCTGCAGCACTCCGAAAAACAGTATTATCAGGCAACCTTGATGACGACCCGGCCAGTGATTTTACCGTCCATGATTTTCTCTGCTGCTTCCGGAGCTTCTTCCAGAATGACCTCTTCACAGGCCAGCTCATAGAACCCGGCAGGCAGTAACTGCGCCAGACGCTGCCAGGCTTGCTGACGACGAGCAAACGGACACATCACGGAATCCACCCCCTGCAGACGCACATTACGCAGGATAAACGGCATCACGGTGGCCGGCAGATCAAAACCACCGGCCAGACCACAGGCCGCAACTGCACCGTTGTAATTTACCTGTGACAGGATCTTGGCTA
>SSEX01000088.1 GCA_008015085.1 Tolumonas sp.
AGCAAATGGTTACCAAACTGGCAGAGCTGGATGAAATTGTGAGAAAACCTTCCTGAATCTTCCGTAAAAACGAGTAAAAATCTCTTTGCGGGGCGATTGCCGCCCCGAATTGGATCGCTTAGACTCTGCAGAACAAAATCAATGACCAGATGTAACCATTCCATAAATGAGATCCCGCTCAAAAAGTTGTGCAGAGTCTAAGCGATCCAATTCGGGGCGGCAATCGCCCCGCAAAGAGATTTTTACTCGTTTTTACGGAAGATTCAGGAAGGTTTTCTCACAATTTCATCCAGCTCTGCCAGTTTGGTAACCATTTGCTGGCGTACTGTCTCTGTCAGGTCTTTTACTGTTTCCCGGCTCCATTGTTTGGTATCCACTGGCGGCAGGACTTCTACAATGATTTCACCATTATCCCAACGGTTTAAATCAATCTGACCGGCATAGCTGGAACAGACAATTGGTACCACCGGCACTTCAGCCATGATCGCGGTGTGGAATGCGCCTGTTTTAAACGGCAGCAATCCCCGGCCCTTTGAACGGGTTCCTTCCGGAAACATCCAGATGGAGATGCCTCTCTCTTTGATCTTGGCAACGACCAGCTTCATCGAATCCACCGCCCGGCTGCGGTTTGCGCGATCCACCAGGATATTGCCGCTCAGATAATAGAGAATGCCAAAAAATGGCACCCAAACCAGATTTTTTTTACCCATCGAGACCACGCCCGGCAGGTTGCAGCCTGTCGTTACGAAAATATCGTAATTGGACTGATGGTTCACCGCATAGACAACAGAACCAATATTCCGGCTGCAATCCGGGATGATTGATTTTACTTTCACACCAAACACCGGGCACATCATGTTCAGCATCCGGCCAAGCAAAAAAACATTGTTTTTATGACGAGGACGCGCCAGACAAATCACCAGCCCGACAAAAAACCAGACAATCATTAGAAGTATCAGAACGATGATTCTCAGAATTTTTAACATCAAAATTACCTTTATATGTCACTGTTGGTTGCTAGTGGTTCAAGCTCGATCCGATCAACCCGTTGCAGGCCCCGCGGCAACTTAGCACCACGGCGTCCGCGTTCACCATGATAAAGCACCATGTCCGTCGGTTTTAACGTCAGTTTGCGTTTACCGGCATATAACGTTACAGCCTGGGTGGCATGAACAACCGCCACATGGGTGACAAATTCTTCACGACTGGCGACTTTGTCGGCCGGAATCCCGATCCGCTTATTCCCTTTACCTTTACCCAGTTTCGGTAAGGTATTCAGAGGAAACAGTAACATCCGGCCTTCGTTGCTGATCACCAGACAAAGTGCGTCATCCTGCTGTGTTGCCAGCTGCGGCTGCAAGACTTGTGCGCCTTCCGGCAGCGTCAGCAGCGCTTTGCCGTTTTTGTTTTTACTGACCAGATCATTGTATTCACAAAGAAATCCATAACCGGCATCCGAACAAATCAGATAGGTTTCGTCTTCATTGCCCAGCAATACGTAGCGGGCTTGCTCTCCGGCGGTGAAACTCAGCTTGCCGGTCAGCGGTTCACCCTGCCCGCGAGCCGATGGCAGCGTATGCGCTTCCAGCGAGTAAGTACGCCCGGCATTGGTCATGAACACGGCCTGCTGATTGCTACGTCCCTGAGCACTGGCCAGATAACTGTCGCCCGCTTTATAACTGAGCCCTTGCACATCCACTTCATGGCCTTTTGCGGCACGCACCCAGCCCATTTCAGAAACAACTACCGTCACCGGTTCACTCGGTGTCAGTTCTTTTTCAGTCAGCTGTTTCGCTTCCTGACGCTCCACCAGCGGAGAACGGCGCTCATCACCGTATTTCTCGGCATCAGCCTGAATTTCTTTTTTCAGCAGATTACCCAGGCGGCGCTCAGAACCCAGTAATGATTCCAGCTCTTCACGCTCTTTATTCAGTTCGTCCTGTTCACCGCGGATCTTGATCTCTTCCAGTTTCGCTAAATGGCGCAGTTTCAGATCCAGGATCGCTTCCGCCTGAATGTCTGACAACCCGAAGCGACGCATCAGCTCAGCTTTCGGCTCATCTTCATAGCGGATAATGGCTATCACTTCATCGATATTCAGATACGCGATCAGCAAGCCGTCCAAAATATGCAGACGATTCAGCACTTTATCCAGACGGAACTGCAGACGGCGCCGCACCGTTTCACGGCGGAATGACAGCCATTCGCTCAGAATAGTACGCAGATCTTTCACCTGCGGGCGGTGATCCAGCCCCAGCATATTCAGGTTAACGCGGTAACTCTTTTCCAGATCGGTACTGGCAAACAGATGCTGCATCAGCTGTTCAACATCAATACGATTGGAACGAGGCACGATCACCAGGCGGGTTGGATTCTCATGGTCAGATTCATCACGCAGATCGCTGACCATCGGCAGCTTCTTCGCCTGCATCTGCGCCGCGATCTGTTCCATGATCCGAGCACCGGATGCCTGATGTGGCAGCGCCGTGATGACAATGTCACCATCTTCCATATGATAAACAGCACGCGCCTTAATTGAGCCTTTGCCATTCTCATAAATTTTGCGGATCTCAGCCCGTGGCGTAATAATTTCCGCCCGGGTCGGATAATCCGGCCCCTGCACATACTCCAGCAAATCAGCGGTTGTGCTGTCAGGCCGCTCCAGCAGCGCAATACAGGCCTGAGCGACTTCACGTACGTTATGCGGCGGAATATCGGTTGCCATGCCAACGGCAATCCCAGTGACGCCATTGAGCAGGATATGCGGCAAACGCGCAGGTAGGATCTGCGGCTCTTTCATGGTGCCGTCAAAGTTAGGCTGCCATTCAACTGTGCCCTGATCCAGCTCGCTTAATAACAGTTCAGAAAAACGGGATAACCGCGCTTCGGTGTAACGCATGGCCGCAAATGATTTCGGATCATCCGGCGCTCCCCAGTTCCCCTGTCCATCGACCAGCGGATAGCGGTAAGAGAAAGGCTGCGCCATCAGCACCATGGCCTCATAACAGGCCGAATCACCATGCGGATGATATTTACCGAGGACATCACCGACCGTACGGGCTGATTTCTTGTGTTTCGCCAGTGCCGACAGCCCTAGTTCACTCATCGCGTAAACTATGCGTCGCTGCACTGGTTTCAGGCCATCCGCAATATGCGGCAAAGCGCGATCCATGATCACATACATGGAGTAGTTGAGATAAGCCTGCTCAGTGAAGGTGCGCAGCGGCTGGCGCTCAACTCCTTCCAGACTCAGTTCAGCATCACTCATGTTTATTATTCTCTTGGTTTTTCTCTGATTACTGTGCGTTAGCCTATCATAATCGCCGCCCGACAGCGCGATATTTGCAGCCTTATAGCCTGACAGCCTCTCGCTACCAGACAATGATCGTGCTGTAATAGCGCCGTGAAAAATGAGGTGAAAATATGACAGCAACTGATAATCAAAACGATCAGCTTATGGATCAGGCTTACGAACTTTTTCTGGAGTTGGCCGCCGATAATCTGGATGAAGCGACCATTGCCCTATTCAACCGGGAGTTTCCTGAACATGGCGGCCTGGGCGACTGTGAACCTGAAGCAGACTGGGAAGAGGAAATTCAGGCCGAAGTGAAACCGGAAGAGTGGCTGGAAGTACGCGTCGGCCTGCTGAATACCGAGGAAGAATTCGAATACCTGTTTGCCCGCATGCTGATCAACCGCGATCCGGAAAGCCAGGAATGTCATATCCTGTGGCAACCTGAATAAGGTAAAACACTATGCAGCGTATTGTATTTGTCGAAGATGATGCCGAGCTCGGTGCGTTAATCAAAGGTTTTCTGAGCAAACACGATCTTGATGTCACACTGGTACCTCGTGGTGATATCGCGATGGATATCATCCTGCGGGAAAAACCGGATCTGGTGTTACTCGACATCATGCTGCCGGGTATCGATGGCCTGACTCTCTGCCGTAATCTGCATCCGCATTATGCCGGACCGATCGTCATGCTGACCTCGCTGGATAGTGATATGAATCAGATCCTCGGTCTGGAGCTGGGTGCCAGCGACTACATCCTAAAAACCACTCCCCCGGCGGTATTACTTGCCCGGCTCCGGGTACAGCTACGTCAAAGTCCGGTTCAGCCCGCCACAGCCACCACAGAAATATCACCGGCCGGCCATCCAGTGCATTTCGGGCAGCTGACGATTGACCCGGTCAGCCGTGATGTGATTCTGGCCGGAGAAACGATTGCATTATCGACCAGTGATTTTGACCTGCTGTGGGAGCTGGCCAGCCATGCCGGTCATATCATGAGTCGCGATTCATTGCTGAAAGTGTTGCGCGGTGTCGAATATGATGGGCTTGATCGCAGTGTCGATGTCGCAGTTTCGCGCCTGCGCCGCAAACTGGGTGACAATGCTCATGAACCTACCCGCATAAAAACAGTACGCAACAAAGGTTATCTGCTCGCACCGGCTGCCTGGAATTAATCATGCGTAAGCTGTTCATTCAGTTCTATCTGCTACTCATTGTCTCGTTCATATTGGTTACTCTGGTTGTGGGCGGTATTTATAAACTCACCGCAGAACGAAGCAGTGAAAAGTCACTGACTGACCTGATGGACAGCGTCATGACGCTGCTGGAGCACGAACTGGATAATCAGCCTGAAGATAGCTGGCCCCAGCAAATTGCCAGGCTGGATCTCGACCTCTCATTTAAAGTCAGAGTCGAAAAAATACAGGATCAGCCTCTTGATGATGCGGCCGTAGCTGCCCTGAACCGCAGTGAGATTGTGATGCTGGAAGACAGCGCTATCTGTATGGAGCGCATTGGGAATAGCCAGTATGTACTGGTGGTTGGCCCAATTCCTTATCTTTCTTTCCAGCATGAGATACGTCTTTTTGATTACCTGCTGCTGGCCCTGCTTGGTATCTCTCTCGGCTTTCCGGTGTTCATCTGGATGCGTCCACACTGGCGTGATCTGTTACAACTGGAGAATACCGCGCGTCAGTTAGGGCAAGGAGATTTTTCCGCCCGTATCAACCTGCCAACTCAATCAAGCCTGCAGCGTCTCGGAAACGCATTCGATCAGATGGCTGATAGTATTCAGGAACTGATTGCCAGTAAAAAACGTCTGACCAACAATGTAGCCCATGAACTACGCACCCCGCTGGTACGACTGCGTTACCGGCTGGAAATGCTGGCGCAACCGCTGCAAAAAGAAGAACAACAAGGGGTCGAACGGGATATCACTTATCTGGAAAATCTGATTGATGAAATGCTGACGTATGCCCGTCTGGATCGTCCGGAAGTTACCTTGAATACGCAGTATTTTTCACCATCCGAATGGCTGCAGCGGCGGCAGACAGACTGGCAGCCAATACTGAATGAACGGCAGCTGGAAATATTACCAGTCCCGTCTGAATGGCAGTGGCAGGGGGATTTCCATCTGCTGAACCGTCTGCTGGATAATCTGGTTGGTAATGCCCTCCGCTATAGTCAGTACCATATCCGCATCACGCTGGAACAAAGTAATGGATGGAATACCGTTAAAGTAGAAGATGATGGTCCGGGTATTCCTCCGGAACAACGCAATAAGATTTTTGATGCTTTCCATCGACTCGATCCCAGCCGAGACCGGGCAACCGGTGGTTTCGGTTTAGGGTTGGCGATCGTAAGGGGGATCATGCAGGCACATCAAGGTTCTGCCGCCGTCGAGGCCAGCTCACTCGGTGGCGCCTCGTTCATCTGTCGCTGGCCGCATACTGAACACTAATGCGGCTGATTGCCTCGTAACGTTCGGTTTGACTGCCATTCACCCAGCGTTGCTGTAAATTCCGCACCAAGTAGCACCACCAGCCAACTCATATACAGCCAGATCATCATGATTGGAATGCCCGCCAGCGCCCCATAAATCGACTTGTAAGTACCATAATGGGCAATGTAATAGCCGAAACCTTCCTTGGCGATTTCAAAGAGCAGCGCCGCCGATGTGGCGCCAATCAGAGCATGTTTCCAGCGAACACTAACATTAGGTACGACCTTGTATAGCAGCAGAATACCGCCAAGAGAAAGCAGATAAGGGAGCAAATCCAGCAAACCGCCCCCCAGAGATGAGATCAAAGCATAATCCCAAAACGCCCAGCCTTTGATCTGGGAAGATAGCAACAGACTACCTCCGGCCAGCAGCGGACCAAATCCCAGTACGGTGGAATACATCGTCAGGGTCTTCATCCATTTTCGCTGTCCGCGGCAACGCCAGATATGATTCATATTTTCATCAATGGCCGCAATCAGAAATAATGCCAGCAGGATCAACATCACCAAACCGATTGACGTTGTTTTCGATGCATTTTTAACAAACAGCGAAAAGTGATAACGAAAGGCAATTTCGGTTTCCGGCACAAAATTACTGAATACAAACAATTCAAACTGACGGCGCAGATAAGAGAAACGCGGTAGCCAGGATAATACCGAAAAGAAAACAGCCAATAACGGTACAATCGACAGCAGTGAAACATAAGCCAGATGCCCGGCCAACACCGGCAAACGATCATGCCAGACCCGCTTCCAGAAAAACGCCGAAAAACGACGTATCCGCAGGCAATATAAGCGGCTTTTCACCCAGCGCTGATTACGCAATGCCAGTAACCGAGTAGGATCCTGAACCATCTTTACCTTCTGAACATCTGACGCCCTGCCTGTCAGGGCACTAAAAACTAGCATAACCGCTGAAAAAAAGCCCCGCAAATGCGAGGCTTCTTGATAACCGGTTTTAATGAAGTATTAGTCTTCTTTAGAACCACGGTTAGCACGCTTACGATCCATTTCAGTCAGTAATTTCTTACGTACACGGATGTTCAGCGGAGTCACTTCAACCAGTTCATCGTCATCGATGAATTCCATCGCCTGTTCCAGGGTCATTTTGATTGGCGTCGTCAATACGATCGCTTCATCAGTGCCGGAAGCACGCATGTTGGTCAGCTGCTTACCTTTCAGACAGTTTACAGTCAGGTCGTTAGAACGGCTGTGAATACCGATGATTTGGCCTTCATAAACTTCAGTCGCATGTTCAATGAACAGACGGCCACGTTCCTGCAGGTTGAACAGAGCAAAGCCCAGGGCTTTACCGGTCGCGTTAGAAATCAGAACACCGTTCTGACGCTGGCCGATAGAGCCGCCTTTGAACTCACCGTATTCTTCGAAAGTATGGTACAGCAGACCAGTACCGGAAGTCAGAGTCATAAACTCAGTCTGGAAGCCGATCAGACCACGCGCCGGAATCATATAGTCCAGACGCACACGTCCTTTACCATCCGGAACCATGTTACGCAGGTCAGCTTTACGCTCACCCAGTTTTTCCATCACAGAGCCCTGATTCTGTTCTTCGATATCAACAGTCAGAGTTTCCATTGGTTCCATTTTCACGCCGTCAATAACACGCATGATAACTTCAGGACGGGATACCGCCAGCTCAAAGCCTTCACGACGCATATTTTCGATCAGAATACCTAAGTGCAGTTCACCACGGCCTGATACGCGGAATTTATCCGGATCTTCAGTTTCTTCAACACGCAGCGCTACGTTGTGGCGCAGTTCGTTTTGCAGACGTTCCAGAATGTTACGGGAAGTCACATATTTACCTTCTTTACCAGCAAACGGAGAGGTGTTTACCTGGAAAGTCATGGTAACGGTTGGCTCATCCACAGACAGTGGAGGCAGCGCTTCTACTGCAGCATTTGAACAGATGGTGTCAGAGATTTTCAGCTCACCCAGACCAGTGATCGCAATGATGTCACCCGCCTGAGCTTCGGTGACTTCAGTACGGTTCAGGCCCAGATAACCCATTACCTGACCGACTTTACCGGTGCGGGTTTTGCCATCAGCGCCGACCACAGTAACCTGCATGTTTGGTTTTACGCTGCCACGGGTTACACGGCCGATACCGATCACACCAACATAAGAAGAGTAATCCAGCTGAGAGATCTGCATCTGGAATTCACCAGCTGGATCTGCTTTTGGCGGCTCAACGAAATCAACAATGGCCTGGAACAGCGGATCCATGTTGTCTGAAGGAATTGATGGATCCATGGTTGCAAAGCCGTTTAACGCAGAAGCATAAACGATTGGGAAGTCCAGCTGTTCATCGGTAGCACCCAGGTTGTCGAACAGATCAAATACCTGATCAATAACCCAGTCAGGACGAGCACCCGGACGGTCAATCTTGTTCACAACAACGATTGGACGTAAACCACGGGCAAACGCTTTCTGAGTAACGAAACGAGTTTGTGGCATCGGGCCGTCAACGGCATCAACCAGCAGCAGAACGCAGTCAACCATCGACATTACACGTTCCACTTCACCACCGAAGTCAGCGTGACCAGGGGTGTCTACGATATTAATACGGTAGTCATTCCAGCGGATCGCTGTGTTTTTAGCAAGAATGGTGATCCCGCGTTCTTTTTCCAGATCATTGGAATCCATAACGCGCTCCTGACCTTCTACAGAGCGGTCTAGAGTTCCAGACTGTTGCAACAGTTTGTCAACCAGAGTGGTTTTACCATGGTCAACGTGCGCTATGATCGCAATATTGCGGAGTTTATCTAACATCCTCGCCTCAAGCTAAAAAAGTGACTAAAAATCGGGCGCTCATTCTACCTACCCGGACGTGATCTGCATAGCAAATTTGCTGTAAAAACGAAGAGCATATTTTCGCAGAATCTCTGTATAATCATGTGAGGCAGATTGTGAGTGTTTCAACGCACCACAAAAGAGCACCAAATTAATGCATTGACGCACCAAAATGATCCACAAAATGTGACATATTTTAGCGCCATGCATGATTAAGCCTTATTAACTAACAAGTTTTTAAGTTGGCGCACTTTTTGCTGATTAGCGAATAGAATTTATAAATCGCTATCTGATTTTAATGACACCGGAGGTTAGCTAGCATGTCCGCTGCAAATGTTCTGAATATGATCAAAGAGAACGAAGTAAAGTTCGTTGATCTGCGTTTTACTGACACTAAAGGTAAAGAACAGCACGTTTCTGTACCTTCACACCAGATCAACGAAGATTTCTTCGAAGACGGTAAAATGTTCGATGGTTCTTCTATCGCTGGCTGGAAAGGTATCAACGAATCAGACATGGTTCTGATGCCTGATGCAACTACTGCCCTGATGGATCCATTCACCGAAGAATCTACTCTGATCATTCGTTGTGACATTCTGGAACCTGCAACCATGAAAGGCTACGATCGTGATCCACGTTCTATCGCCAAACGTGCTGAAGAGTTCCTGAAAGCAAGCGGTATCGCTGACACCGTTCTGTTCGGACCAGAGCCAGAATTCTTCATTTTTGAAGACGTTCGTTTCGAAAACACCATGAGTGGTTCTTTCTTCAAGATCGATGATCCTGAAGCTGCATGGAACTCTGGTAAGACTTTTGAAGGCGGTAACAAAGGTCACCGTCCAGGCATCAAAGGTGGTTACTTCCCAGTAGCTCCTGTTGACTCTTCTCAAGACCTGCGTTCTGCAATGTGTCTGATCCTGGAAGAAATGGGTCAGGTAGTTGAAGCTCACCACCACGAAGTAGCAACTGCTGGTCAGAACGAAATCGCCACTCGTTTTAACACGCTGACTAAGAAAGCGGACGAAGTTCAGGTGCAGAAATACGTTATCCATAACGTAGCTCACGCTTACGGCAAAACTGTAACCTTCATGCCAAAACCAATGTTTGGTGATAACGGTTCAGGTATGCACTGCCACCAGTCTCTGGGTAAAGATGGCAAGAACCTGTTCTCTGGCGACGCATACTGCGGTCTGTCTGAACTGGCTCTGTTCTACATCGGCGGTATCATCAAGCACGCGAAAGCACTGAACGCATTCACTAACCCAACAACCAACTCATACAAACGTCTGGTTCCAGGTTATGAAGCTCCAGTAATGCTGGCTTACTCTGCACGTAACCGTTCAGCATCTATCCGTATTCCATTGGTACCAAGCCCGAAAGCAGCTCGTATCGAAGTTCGCTTCCCGGATCCAGCAGCTAACCCATACCTGGCGTTTGCTGCACAGCTGATGGCTGGTCTGGACGGTATCATCAACAAGATCCACCCAGGCGATGCTGCAGACAAAGATCTGTATCACCTGCCGCCAGAAGAAGCAGCTCAGATCCCTCAGGTTTGTGGCTCTCTGGACGAAGCACTGAAATCTCTGGATGCAGACCGTGAGTTCCTGACTCGTGGTGGCGTATTCTCTGAAGACTTCATCAATGCTTACATTGATCTGAAAACTGTTGATGTAGATCGTCTGCGTATGACTCCATCACCAGTTGAATACGAACTGTATTATTCTGTATAAGAATATCTGTTTGTGAAAAAACCCGCTCCGGCGGGTTTTTTTTTGATTATGCTTTACCTGATGTTTTCATTTGTACACTACCAACAACAACGAGCAGGGATCTGCACTATGAAAAAATTATCAGGAATAATAGGGCTGGCATTTGCTTTCACTGGGGCTGCTCATGCCGCAACTGAGTCAGCAACAGTCTATTATTGGACCGATGCGAACGGTGTCATGCATTTCAGCGATACGCCGGTAGCAGGTAGAACAATGCAGACTAAACAGATCGATATTGCTAATCCGCCGGCCATCAATCCCAATCCCGTTCCACAAGCATCAGATACTAATACTCAGGCCAATCAGCAAGCAGTTATCGCATATTCACTGAGCATCACCTCTCCGCTGGCAGAAGAAACCATCCGCAGCAATGAAGGAAAAATCAGAGTGCAAAGCCAGCTTTCTCCCGCGCTACCAGATAATGAACCGGTAAATCTGTTTTTGAATGTCGATTCAACCCGATACCCGTGCAATACCGCAGCATTAAGTTGTCAGGCAGATAATATTGTGCGTGGAGCTCACCAACTTAAAACCGAATTAGTCGATCAATCCGGCAAGATACTTGCATCATCAGAGTCAATAACAATCTATCTGCATCAGACCATTGTCGCAAAGTGATCTGGGCACAGATGTCGGCACCAATATAGGTCGTCCGCACCAGAAGATTACAACGACAGGCACTATATTGGTGCGATTAATTCCGGGAGATCGACACTGTGAATAACCGCCCTGACTTACCAAAGTTACTGCTGGATAATTTGCTGACAGCCGTGATCCTGCTGGATAAGCAACTTGTTGTCCGCTATGTCAATCCGGCAGCTGAGCAGTTAATGGGGGTGAGTGCCCGTCGCCTGCTGGATCATGCACTGGAACAGGTAGTGGATTATATCTCTCTGGATACCAACCGCTTGCGGCATTGCCTGATCCAGGGTCAGGGGTTTACTGATAATGAAGTCACTCTGGTCGTTGAAGATGAGCCGCGCAGTGTTGAAGTCAGTGTGATTGCCATCTATGACCAGCATGAACAAATGGCTCTGCTGGAGCTGCGAAAAATCGATCAGCAAAAACGGATCAGTCAGGAACAACAGCAACATACTCAGCAGATTGCCGCCCGCGACCTGGTTCGGGGTCTGGCTCATGAAATTAAAAATCCGTTAGGTGGTTTGCGAGGTGCCGCTCAATTGCTGGAAAAAGCATTACCCGATGAGAGCCTGATAGAGTACACGGGGATCATTATTGCCCAGGCAGATCGTCTGCGTAATCTGGTTGACCGGCTGCTGGGACCACAACGGCCAGGACGGCATCAGGTGCATAACGTCCATTCTGTGCTGGAGCAGGTACGTCGTCTGGTTGAGATGGAACTACCACCCGGCATCAAAATTGAGCGGGATTATGACCCCAGTATTCCTGATTTCGAGATGGAACAGGAGCAACTGCAACAAGCATTTCTGAACATTGTGCGCAATGCAGTGGAAGCCATGCATGGCCAGGGCACGATCAAACTGAAAACCCGCACCGTTTTCCAAATTACCATTCATGGCAAACGTTACCGTCTGGCAGCTGAAATCCGGATTATCGATGATGGCCCAGGCATTCCGGAAAGCATCCGTGACACGCTGTTCTACCCGATGGTCACCGGCAAAGAAGGTGGCACCGGACTGGGGCTTTCCATCGCGCAGAATCTGATTGACCAACACAAAGGCCGTATCGAATGTGTCAGCTGGCCAGGACACACTGAGTTTTGCATATATTTACCACTTCGTAAGTAATAAGGATAAACACCATGGCCGCCAAAGTCTGGATTGTTGATGATGACAGCTCTATCCGCTGGGTTCTGGAGCGCGCACTAAGTGCAGAGCATTTTGAATGTCTGTCATTTGAAGATGGCGAAAGTTTGCTGGCCGCTCTGGAGAATAATCAAAGCATACCGGATGTGATTGTCTCGGATATCCGTATGCCGGGAATCGACGGTCTCTCCTTATTACAACAAATTCAGGACAGACAGCCTGACATTCCTGTCATCATCATGACCGCACATTCCGATCTGGATAGTGCAGTGAATGCCTATCAATGCGGCGCGTTTGAATATCTGCCGAAACCGTTTGATATTGACGAAGCGGTCGCCTTGGTGCAACGGGCTGAAAGTCACCTGCGTGAGCAACGCAATAAACGACGTGCCCGTCAGCAAGCTCCTTCTGCTGCTCCGGAGATTATTGGTGAAGCCCCGGCCATGCAGGAAGTTTTCCGTGCAATTGGTCGCCTGGCGCGCTCTTCCATTTCTGTGCTGATTAACGGGCAGTCTGGTACCGGTAAAGAACTGGTTGCCCATGCACTACATCGTCATAGCCCTCGGGCAGCGAAACCGTTTATTGCGCTGAATATGGCCGCCATTCCGAAAGATCTGATTGAATCAGAGCTGTTCGGCCATGAAAAAGGGGCTTTTACCGGTGCTAATAATGTTCGGCAGGGCCGTTTTGAACAGGCGAATGGCGGCACACTGTTTCTTGATGAGATCGGTGACATGCCGCTGGAAGTGCAGACCCGCCTGCTGCGCGTACTGGCTGATGGACAGTTCTACCGGGTCGGTGGTCATCAGTCGATTCAGGTGGATGTGCGTATCATTGCAGCAACCCATCAGGATCTGGAAAAGCGGGTGGCTGATGGCGATTTTCGTGAAGACCTGTTCCACCGGCTTAACGTTATCCGAATCCATATCCCATCACTGCGTGAACGCCGGGAAGATATTCCGAAACTGGCTCAGCATTTCCTGCTACGCGCCGCCAAAGAGCTGAACGTAGAAGCCAAAATGCTGCATCCGGATACAGAAGCCTATATCAGCCGCTTGCCGTGGCCTGGTAACGTGCGTCAGCTGGAAAACGTTTGCCGCTGGCTGACCGTGATGGCATCAGGTCAGGAAGTGCTGATCTCTGATCTGCCTCCAGAATTGCTGAATCCGGTAGAGGAACGCCCTGTGGCCGGTAAAGAGCCGGTATCGCTGCGCTGGCAGGAACAACTGCAGCAATGGATTGCCCAGAAGCTGTCACGAGGTGAGGTGGATATTCTTTCTGAAGCGTTGCCGGAATTTGAACGGATCATGCTGAACACAGCCCTGCAGCACACACATGGGCATAAGCAGGAAGCAGCCAGATTACTGGGCTGGGGACGCAATACGCTGACGCGTAAGCTAAAAGAACTTGATATGAATTAAACACAAAACCCGCCAGCTGGCGGGTTTTGTTTATTGGGATCTGAATTACTGAACTGGAGTGTAGCCAGGCTGAACAGTTAACTTACCTCCGGCTAAGCCGGAGGCTTATTTGATGACGCCCTCTAAGGGCTCAAGTAAGCACCCAAGGTGCTATATTCCCATTTTCAATTGATCTCGGTGTTCATCTTCTTTTTCTTGATGCCTTATATAATTGAGTACCATTTCTTCGTCTAATCCCACCGTTGAGACGAAATAACCTCGAGCCCAAAACTCTTCGCCGTTAAAGTTTCTTTGGCGCCCTCGGAAATTTTTCGCAATTGAAATGGCACTTTTTCCTTTAAGATAGCCGACAACATTCGATACCGAATATTTAGGTGGAATACTGATACACATATGGACATGATCTTTCATCAAATGTCCTTCTTCTATTGTTACGCCTTTCCTCTGGGCCAACTCATGAAACGTGATACCCAAATGTTTTCTGATTGCTCCATAGATCAATTTCTGTCTTTTCTTCGGGATAAATACAACATGGTATTTACAATCCCAACGGGTATGAGACAGACTTTTGTAGTCTCGCATAGGCTGTATCCTCTTTACTTTTGGTCGAGCAAAGAAGTTATACCGTTGTCACGGTCAAACCTATGCGAGTCACCCCAGCGTAGCTGGGGGTTTATCAATGTTTAATTAACCGGTCATTGCCGCGATAATAACCGCCATGAAAACGAGCCGCTTCACGTTATACTGAAACAGAGCGATTAAAATAAATCACGGGAAGGGTTAAATGGAACTAAAACAACGACATCTTCAGCAAGCCAGCGAGCAGGGACTGCTCTCGCCGGAACAAGTCACACCACTTTGGAATTACCTGCAAAATTTGCCCGCGGAGAGTGCCTCCTTCCGCGCGACACACATTCTGTTTTATCTGGGCGGACTGATTGCCATCGCTGCAATGAGTCTGTTTATGACACTGGGCTGGAACGCATTTGGCGGTATCGG
>SSEX01000087.1 GCA_008015085.1 Tolumonas sp.
GCACAGTCAGATCGATTTGGTTCTGTCCAGCTGCACCAACAAAGCTATAGCTGACACTTTCCCAATCAGATACTGCCTGTTGGTTGACCTCGATGATCTGCATGCCATTGCGTAATCCAGCCTGATAAGCAATTGATGCCGGAGACACCTCACCAATGATCGGTTTTACTCCAGGAACACCGAGCAAAAACACCAGCCAGAAAGCAAGAACAGCAAAGATAAAATTAGCGAACGGACCCGCCGCTACTATCGCTGCACGCTTTGCAACAGACTGATTATTAAATGCCTGCGATTTAAGTTCTTCCGGTACAGATTCAACCCGCTCGTCCAGCATTTTGACGTAGCCACCCAGCGGTATCAATGACAGTGAGTATTCTGTTCCATCCCGTCCTTTACGGCTCCAGAATACCTTACCGAACCCCAGAGAAAAACGCAGAACTTTCACGCCGCAGCGACGCGCAACCCAGAAATGTCCCCACTCATGCACTGCAATCAGAATCACAAGAGCAATCAGAAACGACGCAAGATTCCATAAACTACCAATCATACTATTAGCTCCGATATGATCTGACTGGCAGTTTCCCGGGCCTTAGTATCAACAGCCAGAATTGATTCCAGTGTATTAATATTGACATCGGTAAGTCCGGATAAAACCTCAGCGACGACAGTATATATTTGTGTGAAACGAATTTGCCCATTCAGAAATGCATCAACCGCAATCTCATTAGCCGCATTCAATGCAGTTGTTGCGCCTTGTCCAGCCCAGCAGGCATCAATTGCCAGCTTAAGGCAGGGATAACGATCAAAATCAACCTGGATAAAGGAAAGTTCACCGATATTGGAGAAATCCAATGGTTTTACGCCAGAGACCACACGCTCAGGGAAACCAAGTGCATGTGCGATTGGTGTACGCATATCAGGCTGTCCCATTTGTGCTAATACAGAGCCATCTCTGTATTGCACCATGGAGTGGATCACCGATTGCGGATGAATAATAACCTGTATTTGTTCCGGTGCTGCATTAAAGAGCCATTTCGCCTCAATAAATTCCAGCCCTTTATTCATCATGGTTGCAGAATCCACAGAGATTTTACGCCCCATAGACCAATTAGGATGAGCTACAGCCTGTTCAGGTGTTACCGCATTAAGTTCAGATACCGCAGTGTAGCGAAACGGGCCGCCAGAGCCGGTCAGTAGTATTTTTTCAACGCCTGCAGCAGAGATATCACACCGGCCTAAAGAGTCCTGAGCTTCAGCGGGCAGACACTGGAAAATAGCATTATGTTCGCTATCAACCGGTAACACTTTGGCACCATGTTGGTGTGCAGCATCCATAAAAAGGCGACCTGACATAACCAAAGCTTCTTTATTAGCCAGCAGGACAGTCTTTCCTGTTTTTATTGCAGCTAATGCAGGCATTAGGCCTGCAGCCCCCACTATCGCCGCCATGACAATATCAACCGACGGCAATGAAGAAACTTCACATAATGCCTGAGGACCAGCTAATACTTCAGTATCAATTTTATGTGCCGCAAGATGACCTCTCAGCGAGTTTGCTGAGAGGTCATCGGCCATAACAGCAACACGCGGATTAAACTCAAGACAATCCGCAACCATTTGTGCGACATCAGTATTCGCGGTCAAAGCGGTAATTGCAAACCGGTCAGGATGCCGACGTACGATATCTAAGGTACTTCGACCTATCGATCCAGTAGATCCGAGGACGGTCAGATACTGCATGTGATAAACCTTAGCTAATTAAAATATAACTAACGACAAACACAGGTAATGCTGCCGTGAGACTATCAATTCGATCTAATACACCGCCATGGCCAGGAAGCAATGATCCAGAATCTTTAATACCAGCGACCCGTTTAAACAAACTTTCAGTCAAGTCACCTAATACAGATGCCAGCACTGCCAGCACAGAACTAACTATAATGGCGACACTTTGCTGCACTGAACTATGCGCTTTTATTGTGACGATGATAGCCAGCAACGTTGCTGCACCTACACCACCTAAAAGCCCTTCTACCGTTTTATTAGGACTCACTGATGGCAATAATTTACGTGCGCCAAAAGCTCTCCCAGTAAAATAGGCTCCTGTATCCGCCACCCAGACTAAAGACATAACAAACAGCAATGCCCAGCTTCCAACCGCTGGATCTTGCTGATAGTGATGGCTTCTCAGTATCAACAACGACCAGAAAAAAGGTAACAACGTACATAAGCCAAATAGCCATTGCAGCGATTTTCTGGTCTGCCACCATGATTCAAAGCCCGGATAGCGAAGAATCATGACAAGAGCAAGCAGCCACCATGCGACAGAAATAAACAAGATACCCTTCACCAATGGCAGTAGCGTGCCTTCAAGCACGAAATGCAATGGCGAAAAATAATAGGTCAGACATAAAATAGCGGTATAACTTGTTGCGTAAATGGTGGTTAAATCAGGTGAAGAGAATCTTCCCCACTCTCTTCCAGCAAGGAAAAACAACACTGCAGCAAGCAATGAAAAATATTCAGCAGAAAGAAAAAACAGCCAGCCTATAGCAAGCGGAATTAAAATCAGAGCAGTTATAATTCTTTGTTTCAATGAAAAATTCCCTTTTATTATGCATTATTGACTGATGATACCAGCCATTCTTTTATCTGATCGCCAGTACAACCAAACCGGCGTTCACGGGAAACAAACGAAGCAATCGCTTCCATAAATTGATCTTCGCCAAAATCGGGCCAAAGAACAGAAGTGAAAAAAAGTTCAGCATAGGCTATTTGCCAAAGTAGAAAATTGCTTATCCGGTGATCTCCGCCAGTTCGGATCAATAAATCAACATCACTCAAATCAGTGGTTGACAAGTTCTGGCTTATCCTAGCTTCATCAATATCTTCCGGCATTAATCTGCCGTCCGAAACCTGCCGGGCCAACTGTTGGCATGCCTGTGCAATTTCCCAACGACCGCCATAGTTAGCTGCGATATTCAGTATCATCCCATTATTGTTGGATGTCAGCGCTTCTGCTTCACGGATCTTTTTCTGCAACCGATCACTAAATCCGTGTATATCACCAATGATACGCAGGCGAATATTACCATCATTCAACTTTCGGATTTCACGTCCCAGAACAAACATGAATAATTCCATCAGCGCTGATACTTCAGATTCTGGTCTGCGCCAGTTTTCACTGGAAAAGGCAAACAGCGTCAGCGCTTTGATACCCATACGGGATGCAACAGAGACAATCTGACGAACAGAGGTGACCCCAGCTTTATGCCCTGCAATACGGATTTTTCCCCTCTGCTGAGCCCAGCGCCCATTACCATCCATAATGATAGCTACATGCTTCGGCATAGATTGATTAGCAATGTCCGCAATAGCGTCAGGCAATGTCATTGATACCTCCAAACAAAAGGCGCCGTGCAGCATGCCGCACGGCGCCCGTACTATACCTGATTAACAGCTTAGATTTCCATTAGCTCTTTTTCTTTAGCGGCTAACAAGTCATCAACCTGTTTCACAAAACCATCAGTCAGCTTCTGAATTTCTTCCTGAGCACGACGGTCATCATCTTCTGTGATTTCTTTGTCTTTTAGCAATGCTTTCAGATCGGCATTACAGTCACGACGAACGTTACGAACAGATACACGTGATTGTTCTGCTTCAGCCCGAACCAGCTTGATTAAGTCTTTACGACGCTCTTCTGTCAACGGTGGCAGCGGTACACGGATTGTAGTACCGGCAGAAGATGGGTTCAGCCCCAGATCTGAGGTCATAATTGCTTTTTCAACCGCCTGAATCATAGAACGGTCGAAAACAGTAACCGCCAGAGTACGGGCATCTTCAGCAACAACGTTCGCGACCTGGCGCAGTGGAGTTGCCGAACCATAATACTCTACGCTGATTCCATCCAGCAGAGCTGGCTGTGCACGACCTGTACGGATTTTAGACATTTGAGACTTCAAAGACTCAATGCTTTTGGTCATGCGATCTTTTGCATCAGCTTTAATTTCATTGATCACAATCTGTATCCTTTTTTCGCTAGATTTGGCAGACGCTTCATATTAAAAACTTTAAAGCGCCAAAACGAAAGTCTGATTATTTGTTTTTGTGATAAATCAAAGTGCCTTCACGTTCACCCATGATGACACGACGCAGTGCACCTGGTTTATTCATATTAAATACGCGAATAGGCAGGTTATGGTCACGAGCCAGTGTAAAGGCGGCTAAGTCCATAACTTTTAATTCTTTGTCCAGAACGTCACTGTAGTCCAGTTCTGAATAGAGTTCAGCATCAGGGTATTTCACTGGATCAGCAGAGAATACACCGTCAACTTTAGTCGCTTTGAGTACAACTTCTGCTTCAATTTCAATACCACGCAGACAAGCTGCAGAATCTGTAGTAAAGAATGGGTTACCAGTACCCGCAGCAAAAATAACAACGCGACCGTTACGCAGTAAGCTAATGGCTTCTGCCCAGTTGTAATCGTTACAAATACCTTGCAGATTAATTGCAGACATCAAACGGGCATTAACATAAGCACGATGCAACGCATCACGCATCGCCAGACCATTCATCACGGTTGCCAGCATACCCATGTGATCACCCACTACGCGATTCATCCCGGCTTTTGCGAGACCAGCACCACGGAACAAGTTACCGCCACCAATGACAAGACCAACTTCAACGCCCATTTCGATCAATTCCTTGATCTCTTGCGCCATACGATCCAATACAGTTGGGTCGATACCAAAACCTTCAGCGCCTTGTAAGGCTTCACCGCTCAGTTTAAGTAAAACACGTTTATATGCAGTTTTCGGATGAGTGCTCATTGCTCTATTTCCCGCTCATAGAAAGACCGCGACATATGTCGCGGTCTGTATTTAGCCGATGGTTAAATTAACCTTTCATGGCAGCGATTTGCGCCTGAACTTCAGCAGCGAAATCAGTTTCCTGTTTTTCGATACCTTCGCCTACTTCGAAACGGATGAAGTCCTGAACGTCAGCACCTTTCTGTTTCAGCAGATCAGCAACAGTGATTGAAGGATCTTTAACGAATTGCTGACCAGTCAGAGAAATTTCACCAGTAAATTTCTTCATGCGGCCTTCAACCATTTTCTCTGCGATTTCTTTTGGTTTGCCAGAGTTGATCGCGATTTCAACCTGAATTTCGCGCTCTTTAGCAACAACTTCTGCAGATACATCTTCTGGCTTAACGAATTGTGGGCTGTTTGCAGCAACGTGCATTGCCAGATCTTTAGCCAGCTCTTCGTCACCACCAACCAGTTTCGTTACAACACCGATACGCGCGCCGTGAACATAAGTACCCAGGTTTTCACCTTCGATGATCATCACGCGACGCAGGTTCATGTTTTCACCGATTTTAGCGATCAGGTTGTTCAGAGTAACCTGAACTGACTCACCTGCACCAAAATCAGCTTCTTTTAATGCTTCTACGTCAGCAATTTTGCCAGCCAGTGCGATTTCAGCCACTTTGTCGCCGAAAGCACGGAAGCTTGCATCTTTTGCTACGAAATCAGTTTCGCAGTTCAGCTCTACCATCACAGCTACGCTGCCAGCAGATTTCGCAATGATGATACCTTCAGCTGCGATACGACCTGCTTTTTTAGCTGCTTTAGCCTGACCTGATTTACGCATGTTTTCGATGGCTAATTCGATGTCGCCATTTGCTTCAGTCAGTGCTTTTTTACAATCCATCATGCCTGCGCCAGTACGTTCGCGCAGTTCTTTTACCATTGCAGCAGTAATATCTGCCATGTCATCCATCCTCAAATTGGGTCAATGCCAGTTACAGCAAAAAGGGGCCACAGGGGCCCCTTCAAACCTGTACGATTCGTGTCAGGGCCTAACTAATATAATTAGTTAGCTTCAACAAAACCGTCTTGTTCAGCCTGAACAACGATATCCAGTTCGCGAGCAGTTTTGATAGAATCTGCAGCAGCGTTCAGATACAGCTGTACAGCACGGATTGCGTCATCGTTACCTGGGATGATGTAATCCACGCCATCTGGGTTTGAGTTGGTATCAACGATAGATACAACTGGAATACCCAGGTTGTTAGCTTCTTTGATAGCGATATGTTCGTGATCAGCGTCGATTACGAACAGAACATCAGGCAGACCGCCCATGTCTTTGATACCGCCCAGGCTCTTCTCCAGCTTTTCCATTTCACGAGTACGCATCAGCGCTTCTTTTTTGGTCAGCTTTTCGAAAGTGCCGTCTTGTGACTGAGTTTCCAGATCTTTCAGACGTTTGATTGACTGACGAACAGTTTTCCAGTTGGTCAGCATACCGCCCAACCAGCGATGGTTCACATAGAACTGGTCGCAGTTCACTGCAGCTTCTTTAACAGCTTCAGTAGCAGCACGTTTAGTACCAACGAACAGTACTTTACCTTTTTTAGAAGCAACGCTGGACAGGTAGTTCAGCGCGTCATCAAACATTGGAACAGTTTTTTCCAGGTTGATGATATGTACATTGTTGCGAGCACCGAAGATGAACGGCTTCATTTTTGGGTTCCAGAAACGAGTCTGGTGACCGAAGTGAACACCTGCCTGCAACATGTCGCGCATAGAAACTTTAGCCATTTTATTCCTCTTTGGGGTTGGGCCTCCACACATCCCTCACTCCGACCTTTAAGGCACCCCGGAGCGGGTTATAGATGTGTGTGTGGTATTTAAGTTTAATTAGTGAAACCGGAGATACTCTCCGTTCGGGCGGCTTTATACCATAAATGCCCCCGGCACGCCACTTCAAATAGGTAAAACCGTATAATCCAGGCCGGATTACAGCAGGTATAACTGTTATTGAGACTAGCACTCATTTTCTATTGTCTATAAAATCGGAGTAACCTCATACCTGTCGTTCGTTTACAGGTTTTCAGTTCAGAGAGATGTTATGTCTATCATTATCAAAACCGCGGAAGAAATTGAAAAAATGCGTGTAGCCTGCCGATTGGCTGCCGAAGTGCTGGAGATGATTACTCCTTATATGAAAGCCGGTATTACGACTGAAGAACTGGATAATATCTGCCACGATTATATCGTTAATGTGCAAAAAGCTATTCCTGCCCCGCTTAACTACCACGGTTTTCCGAAATCAACCTGCATCTCTATCAATCATGTTGTTTGTCATGGGATCCCTTCTCCGGATAAAAAACTGAAAGAAGGCGATATTGTGAACATGGATATCACCGTCATCAAAGATGGTTACCATGGTGATACATCACAGATGTTTATCATCGGCAAAGGTAGCATCATGGCCGAACGTCTCTGCCGAGTGGCACAGGAATGCCTCTATCTGGCTATCAAAATGGTTAAACCTGGTGCAAGGTTGGGCGATTTTGGTGCAGCCATTCAAAAACATGCAGAAGGCCATGGCTATTCGGTTGTCCGTGAATACTGCGGACACGGTATTGGCAAAGGGTTCCATGAAGAACCGCAAGTATTGCACTATGGTAAAGCAGGTACTGGCGAAATCATGCGCCCTGGCATGTGTTTTACTATTGAACCAATGATTAATGCCGGAAAGGCGCAGTGCAGTGTATTGAAAGATGAATGGACGGTAGTAACGAAAGATCGCAGCTTATCCGCTCAGTGGGAACATACTTTGCTTGTAACGGAAGATGGATGTGAAGTCCTGACCTTACGTAAAGATGAAACACTGGAGCGTGTTTTTCATCACAGCTGATTTATTACGGCTCCACAGTAACGTGGAGCCTAACCCTTGGAATTGCTTATGCTTCCGGAACAACTGAACCCGGGTGCTCTACCCGACGATCAACTGACTATCCCTCATTGCAAAGAGCTTCTCGCTCATTTTCAAACCTGGCTACAACAACAATTTGAAGAACAGAAAGATGTTCTTTCTCTGGTCATCGCTCGTTCTGATTTTACCGATCAGTTATTGAAACGTTTATGGCAAAAATTCGGACTGGATAAACATTCTTCTCTGGCTTTAATTGCCGTCGGTGGTTATGGACGCCACGAGCTGCACCCTCACTCTGATATCGATATTCTGGTTTTAAGCCAGAAAAATATCACTCCTCAGCAAGGTGAAACAATCAGTCAGTTTTTGACGTTGCTGTGGGATTTACGCCTCGATATCGGCCATGCAGTTCGTACATTAAAAGAGTGCACCCAGCAGGGAAAAGAAGATATTACGGTTGCAACAAATCTTCTTGAAAGTCGATTGATCTGCGGTTCAGATCAGACTTTTGATGCGTTACAGGAGGCTATACAGCCTTCTAAATTCTGGCCCAGTGATGCCTTTTTTCGCGCAAAACGAGAAGAACAGACATTGCGGCACCAGCAATATCAGGATACCGCTTTTCTGCTGGAGCCTGACGTAAAAAGTAATCCCGGGGGATTAAGGGATATCCAGATCATTACCTGGATCGCTCGTCGCCAGTATGGCGCGATGTCATTACAGGAAATGACTAGTTTTGGTTTCCTCAATAAAGCGGAATATCTGGAGTTGCAGGATTGCCAGAATTTCCTCTGGCGAGTTCGTTTTGCTTTGCATCTGGCGATCCAGAAAAATGATAACCGCCTGTTGTTCGATCGCCAGCGTATTGTAGCCAAGATGCTGGGCTATCCTGGTGAGGGTAATGCGCCAGTTGAACAAATGATGAAACGCTTCTTCCAGACGGTACGCCGGATCACCGAGCTGAACGAAATGTTGTTGCAGCTGTTTGACGAAGCCATTCTGGGAAACGAATCAACCAAGACAACGCTGGTCAATGAAAACTTCATTTTACGGGGAACACTGATTGATGTTTTAGAACCCTCCATCTTTCAGGATGCACCGCACACCATGCTGGATCTGTTTTACCAGATTGCAGAACACTCTGAAATCACCGGCATTTATTCCTCCTGTCTGCGGGCCCTGCGCGATGCACGCCGTTGCCTTGTGATTGCATTACAAGAACTTCCCGAATGCCGAGAACGCTTTATGGCGATATTGCGCCACCCTCGCGGTATTTCGTTACCTTTCACGCTGATGCATGAACACGGTATTCTCGCAGCCTATCTGCCGCAATGGAGCCAGATTGTCGGCCAGATGCAGTTTGATATGTTCCATGCGTACACGGTCGATGAGCATACGCACCGTTTGCTGAAAAACATATATCGCTTCCAGCAGGCAGAACGCGCCAAGCTGCACCCCTTATTTTTTGAAACTTACAACCGTCTGAATAAGCCAGAACTCCTGTTTGTTGCTGCACTGTTCCATGATATTGCTAAAGGCCGCGGAGGAGATCACTCTGATTTAGGTTCGAATGATGCGCTCTATTTCTGCGAGTTGCATGGTCTGGATCGCTATGAAGGCCGTTTAGTTGCCTGGCTGGTAAAAAATCATCTGTTGTTCTCCGTGACGGCTCAACGCCGTGATATTTATGATCCGGATGTCATTACTGACTTTGCCCGTGTTGTGCGGGATGAAGAGCACTTAGGTTATCTTTATTGCCTGACGGTTGCAGATATCTGCGCCACCAACGATTCACTGTGGAATGACTGGAAAGGTACCTTACTCAAAGAACTGTTTTTTGCGACACAGCGAGCGTTACGTCAAGGACTGGAAAATCCACCGGATATGCGTTTACGTATCCGCGAGAATCAGCGGCAGGCCATGCTGATCCTGAAAATTCAGGGCTATGATGAAACCAAAGTGAATCAGCTCTGGCAACAATTTAAGGCAGACTACTTCTTACGACATGGGCCTGAACAAATTGCATGGCATACGCGTCACATACTGGATCACGGCGATGCAAATAAACCATTAGTAGTATTTGGTAATCATAAAACCCGCGGTGGCAGTGAAATTTTCCTGTACTGCCGGGATATGCCTAATTTATTTGCTACTGTGGCCGCGATTCTGGACCATAAAAATCTGGATATACATGATGCCCAGATCATGAATTCCAAAGATGGGTACGTCATGGATACTTTTGTCGTGATGGAACCCAATGGTGATCCGGTTGTGGTTGATCGTGTACCTATGATCATTCAGTCACTGGAGCAGGCATTAACACGCCCTGGTTATACCCTGCCGCCATCAAGACCTCTATCCCGTCGTCACAGACAATTTAACGTGAGAACAGCTATCACTTATTTACCCGTTAAAGGTGACAATAAATTTAGTCTGATTGAACTGGTGGCGCTGGATAGCCCCGGCGTACTCGCCCGTATCGGTGCGGTATTTCAGGAATGCGAGCTGGAAGTACATGCCGCAAAAATCACGACTATCGGGGAACGGGTCGAGGACTTTTTCAGTCTTTCCCGAAATGATGGTTTCCCGTTAACGGATGAAGATAAGAAAAAGCTCGAAGAAAAACTGATAGAAAAGCTAAATCCATCCGACGAAATGTGATAAAAAGAAGCGTTTTTTTAGGGAGAGAAACATGTCTGATTTACAACGCATCATTGATGACGCATTTGAGCGTCGCGATACCATTACTCCAAACAGCGTCGATCCGATTGTTCGTGAAGCGGTGCTGCAAACCATCGACATGCTGGACGCAGGTCAGATCCGTGTGGCTGAAAAAATCGCCGGAGAATGGGTGGTGCATCAATGGGTGAAGAAAGCCGTTCTGCTGTATTTCCGTATTGATGACAACGCGGCACTGCAAGGTGCAGGCACTCAGTATTACGACAAAGTACCTTTAAAATTTGCTGACTACACACCTGAGCGTTTCAAACAGGAATCAATCCGTGTAGTTCCCCCAGCAACTGTACGTAAAGGTTCTTTCATCGCTCGTAACGCGGTACTGCTGCCTTCTTACGTCAACATCGGCGCTTATGTTGGCGAAGGCACCATGGTTGATACTTGGGCAACGGTAGGTTCTTGTGCTCAGATCGGTGCTAACGTGCATCTGTCTGGTGGTGTAGGTATCGGTGGTGTTCTGGAGCCACTGCAGGCTGGCCCAACCATCATTGAAGACAACTGCTTCATCGGCGCTCGTTCTGAAGTCGTTGAAGGCGTGATCGTAGGTGAAGGCTCTGTTATTTCTATGGGCGTGTTCATCGGTCAGTCTACCCGTATTTATGACCGTGAAACCGGTGAAATCCACTACGGTAAAGTACCACCAGGATCAGTGGTTGTTTCAGGTTCTCTGCCATCTAAATGTGGTAAATACAGCCTGTACGCTGCCGTGATCGTGAAAAAAGTTGATGCGAAAACCCGCTCAAAAGTAGGTATCAACGGTCTGCTGCGCAGCATCGACGAATAATTTTTCGGTTTATCC
>SSEX01000056.1 GCA_008015085.1 Tolumonas sp.
AACCGGTTACAGGAATTATGATAGGCATCGCAGAATCTGGCTATTTACTGATCAGGATCGTGATCAGGGCTCAATTTTGTTTGCTGTGGCGTAATCCATCCCAGCTGAAAACCACCAGGGCAGACCAAATCAACGCGAAGGTCAGCCACTTCTGCCAGACAATTGGTTCGTGATAGAGCACCACGGCAAAGATAAACAGCAGACTCGGGCTCAGATATTGAAAAAAGCCGATGGTAGAAAGACGCAACAGTTTAGCGCCAGCCGTAAAACAGAGCAGCGGCAGGGTAGTGATGATCCCGGCAAAGATAAGCCAGAGATTGAGTGACCAGCTATTCTGGCTCAGATGGCTGGTGGCACTGTCCGCATAACCGAACAGATACCAGGCTGCGACCGGGGTCAGCACGACCGTTTCAATCAGCAGACCGGTCAATGAATCCACGGCTATTTTCTTGCGGATCAGGCCATACACCGCAAAGCTGCTTGCCAGCGTCAGTGCAATCCACGGGAAGACACCGAGCGTGGCAATTTGCAGTAACACGCCCGATACCGCCAATGCGACCGCAAACCACTGCCAGCGGCGCAGACGTTCGCCTAAAAACAGCATACCGAGCAGAATATTCAGCAACGGGTTGATGAAATAACCGAGGCTTGATTCAAGCATATGACCATGGTTGATCGCCCAGATAAATAGCAGCCAGTTTGCGGCAATCAATAATGCGGTCACAGTCAATAGCAGAAGGTAGCGGGGATGGTGTAGCACGGCAATGACCTGTCGACCTGATTTAGTCCACCAGACCAGCAGAATCAAAAATACGCAAGACCAGATGATCCGGTGTGTCACAATTTCATCTGCCGGAACAAAACTCAGATGTTTGAAATAAAGTGGTGCCAGACCCCAGATTAGAAAAGCGGTCAGGGCATACAGCATCCCTTGGGTAGACGATTTCATAGCAACTAATGGGAAAGAGAAAGAAGAGGAAGAACAAGCATATACCACAGAAGGGAACTTTTACCACGGAAAGGAATACGCGGAAGCTGGCCACTGCAATCCGTCATCACTAAATTTTATTGAAGCTTATACCCACCAGTGGCGGTGTTGTAATGAACGTAAAGAACGATTCGGATTTTCCATTTCACGGCACATGGAAGGAACATATTGTTTCAGTACACAACTGATGCCGGTGATCAGATGGTCTTTGATCGACACGATCGGTTCTTTCCAGGCGTATAGACAAATATGCTCAGGGATCAGGCTCTGACTGTATTCCCGCAGCAGAGCATCTGGCCAGCGTTCCAGCGTAGCGGTATGGCAATCCAGATAATTGTGCAGCGCTCCGCGAATCAGCAAAAATCTGACCCGTTCAAGATCGCGCTGACATAAGCACTTATCATTGATCTGGCAGGTGTGCTGATGCGCAGTGCCTGGGTGCATGAACAGACCACGCTGACGGCATTCCAGAATGCGGTACCACGGCAGTTCATCGGTTTCATCGTAGCCTTCAAGCTCCCGTTGTAACCAGAGCAACAGGCTAGGATCCTGTACCGTATGGTACAGATGTTCTAACTGGCGCAGCAGTTCATCACTGCGGATTGGCGTAGTCTGGCCCATAGGTCACTCCTCCCTGCCCATAGTATGGAACGCGATTGCAATCAATGCCGGGGGAAAATTTGACGCATGTCAATTCTATATGAAATAAAAATGTTACGTATAGTTACAAAAAAGAATAAAAAACGACCGCTTTCTGCTCAAAATTTATATGCAGAATAACCTATTGATTCGCACCGACATTCATCTGGCTGTATCGCTGAGGGCTGTTGTTAATTAGAATGTCGTTATGATGTCAGATCCCGCCATGCAGGAAACCTTCGCCATGCAGTCAGACTTGTATCCTCAGCCGCTTGATGTGCTGCGGGAGGTTTTTGGCTATCAGTCGTTCCGGTCCGGACAAGATGCCGTTATTGAGCAGCTGGTCGCGGGAAATGACGTGCTGGCCATCATGCCAACCGGCGGTGGCAAGTCGCTGTGTTACCAGATCCCGGCTCTGGTTCGTCCTGGCCTGGCGATTGTGGTGTCCCCGTTAATTGCGCTGATCAAAGACCAGGTCGACGCGTTGCGTGCCAACGGCGTTGCAGCGGCAGGATTGCACTCCGGACTGGCGCGCGATGAATTGCTGGAAGTCTACAGCCAGCTCTGGCGAGGCGATCTGAAACTGCTTTATATCGCACCGGAACGGATTCTTTTACCTGATTTTCTGGCTAGGCTGCAGGATCTCCCGCTTTCACTGATTGCCATTGATGAGGCGCATTGCATTTCGCAGTGGGGTCACGATTTTCGTCCGGAGTATGCAGAACTGGGTCGGCTGAAACAGCTGTTCCCGCATATTCCTATCGCGGCGTTAACGGCAACGGCGGATGATGCCACCCGCATTGATATTCTCAATCGCCTTGGCCTGCATGAGCCGTTCGTGCATCTGGCCAGCTTTGACCGTCCGAATATCCGCTATACGCTGGTCGAAAAGTTCAAACCGTCCGAACAGCTGCTGCATTATGTGCAAAAGCAGGCAGGGCAGTGCGGTATCGTTTATTGCACCAGTCGCAAACGCACGGAGGAAGTTGCGGATCTGCTGAAGGTGCGCAACATCAGGGCGGCTTGCTATCACGCGGGTTTGCCGGCCGAGGAACGGGCCCGGGTACAAGATGCCTTCATCCGCGACGATCTGGATATTGTGGTCGCCACTGTGGCGTTTGGCATGGGCATTGATAAACCCAACGTGCGTTTTGTCGTGCATTACGATATCCCGAAGAATATCGAATCCTACTATCAGGAAACGGGGCGCGCGGGCCGGGATGGCTTACCCGCAGAAGCGTTGTTACTGTTCGATCCGGCCGATATTGAGCGGGTACGCGGCCTGCTAGAAAACAATGAAAATCCTGAGCAGCGGCAAGTCGAGATTTTCAAACTCAATCTGATGTCAGCTTTTGCTGAAGCTCAAACCTGCCGTCGTCAGGTGTTGCTGAATTATTTTGGTGAATACCACGCCAAGCCTTGCGGTAACTGCGACATCTGCCTTGATCCACCAAAAACCTATGATGGCACCGAAGATGCGCAGAAAGCGCTATCCTGCGTCTATCGGGTTGGACAGCGTTACGGCATGGGGCATGTGATTGAAGTGCTGCGCGGGGCACAAAGTCAGCGTATCCGTGAGCTGGGCCACGATAAACTCTCGACCTATGGCATAGGCAAAGAGCAATCACACGAATACTGGCTGTCGGTGCTACGGCAACTGATCCACAAAGGCTTACTGGTACAGAACATCACCCGTCATCTGGTGCTGCAACTGACGGAAGCGGCGCGGCCGATCCTGCGTGGTGAACAACCGCTGGAGCTTGCTGTGCCAAGAACCGAATTATTGTCAGCGAAAAAACTTCGCCGCCGCGAGCTGGAACTGGCACAAGGGGAAGATGCAGCCCTGTTCCGCGAATTGCGTAAACTGCGTAAACAGCTGGCAGAAGATGAAGGTATCCCACCGTATGTGGTCTTTAACGATGCCACTTTGCTGGAGCTGGCGCAGTTCAAACCCACCAATGACGATGAAATGCTGATGATCAACGGCGTTGGCTATCGAAAGCTCGAGCGGTTTGGCGAGGCATTTCTGGAATGTATCCGTGAACATGCCGATCTCTGACTGGTAAGTTCAGACGAGCTGCGGCAAAATCGTTGCGTGCAGAGGAGAACAGCATGATCAATCCGAATAAAATTGAAGAGATGGCACGTACTATTCAGGCTGCGCTGCCGCCAGGGCTGAAAAGCGTGGGTGAAGAAGTAGATAAGAAAGTTAAACAGGTCATTCAGGCCCAGCTAATGAAATTGGATCTGGTTAGCCGTGAAGAATTTGATGTGCAGACAAAAGTATTACTGCGCACTCGTGAAAAGCTGCAGGCGCTGGAAGAAAAACTGCAACAGCTGGAAAAACAGCTGTCTGATCGCGAGTAATCTGCTGAGTCAGAAAAAAGAGCGGCACTCAGCATTGAGCGCCGCTGCAGAGATCAGGAGAAGCTGAAGGCATCGCCAAACAGCTGATCTTCTTTCACATCGCGGTGACGTAACGCATCCCGGATCACTGCCGCCATCTCAAAACGTCCGGCCACATAGATATCAAACTGGCTAAAAGAATGAAAATCGCTTAACACGGCTTCATGCACCAGACCGGAACGTCCTTGCCAGTCATCATCCGGGAACTGTACTACCGGTACAAATGTCAGGTCTTTAAACTCACTGCTCCAGTTTAAAACTTCCTCGCCTTCATATAGCTGATCGGCTTTACGTACGCCCCAATACAGATAAACCTGCCGAGGCATCTGATGATCCACCAGATATTGCAGAATAGAACGGGCATAACTGTAGCCGGTTCCGCCAGCAATCAGCAGGATCGGGCGCTCACTGTGTTCACGCAGATAAGCATTACCTAATGGCATTTCCACTTCGATCTTACCGTGGGTGCGCAAGGCTTCTAACACCTGGCCCGGATACGGGTTACCAGGGGTTGCGCCAATCTGAAGTTCCAACGCATTACCGCGGCTGGGTGAACTGGCAATTGAGAATGAACGTTTATCTTTTTCACCCATAATAACCTGCAAATACTGCCCCGGTTTATAGGCAATCGGTTGTTCCGGGATCAGGCGGACATGCCAGATGTGTTCCGCACATTCATGTAAGGTTTCCAGATGACAGACAGTGCGTGGCATAACATTCCTCATCATAACGGTTCTGTCGGATCGGGGTCAGGTTAATCCAAAATACCCAGCGAATCCCAGAGTTCATCAACACGGCGTTTCACCGCCTCATCCATATGAATGGGCGTACCCCATTCACGCTGTGTTTCTCCCGGCCACTTATTGGTTGCATCCAGTCCCATTTTGGACCCCAGACCTGCAACAGGTGAAGCGAAGTCCAGATAATCAATCGGTGTATGCTCTATAAGCGTAGTATCTCTGGCCGGATCCATGCGCGTAGTAATCGCCCATATTACGTCATTCCAATCGCGCGCGTTAACATCTTCGTCACAAACGATGACGAACTTGGTGTACATGAATTGCCGCAAGAAACTCCATACGCCCATCATGACTCGCTTCGCATGGCCGGGGTAACGCTTTTTGATCGTGACAACGGCCAGACGATATGAACAACCTTCTGGTGGCAGATAAAAATCCACGATCTCCGGGAATTGTTTGCGCAGCAGTGGTACAAACACTTCGTTTAGTGCCACACCCAGCATCGCGGGTTCATCTGGCGGACGTCCGGTATAAGTACTGTGATAGATGGCATCTTTACGCATCGTCATATGGGTGATGGTAAAGACTGGAAACTCTTCCACTTCGTTGTAATAACCGGTGTGATCGCCATAAGGCCCTTCCGGTGCCATTTCTCCCGGCTCCAGATAGCCTTCCAGTACGATTTCCGCACTAGCGGGCACATCCAGCTCACAGCTCAAGGCTTTGACCACTTCGGTACGGCTTTGGCGCAGTAAACCGGCAAAGGCATATTCCGATAATGTATCCGGCACTGGTGTCACGGCACCCAGAATGGTTGCGGGATCGGCTCCCAGCGCGACGACCACCGGGAATGGTTCACCCGGATGCGCTTCCTGCCATTCACGGAAATCCAGGGCGCCGCCGCGATGATCGAGCCAGCGCATGATCAGCTTATTTTTCGCGAGGAGTTGCTGGCGGTAGATGCCCAGATTCTGCCGTTTTTTATAAGGCCCTTTGGTGATGGTCAGTCCCCAAGTCACCAGGGGAGCGACATCGCCCGGCCAGCAATGCTGAATCGGTAACTGGGTCAGGTCAACCTCATCACCGGTCAGCACAATTTCCTGGCACGGGGCCTTGCTCAGTCGCTTAACCGGCATATTCAGGATCTGCTTAAACAGCGGCAGTTTTTCAAACAGATCACGCAGCCCTTTCGGCGGTTCCGGCTCTTTCAGCATCGCCATCCATTCGCCGACATCGCGCAGCGCGCTGACATTGTTCTGTCCCATTCCCCAGGCTACCCGTTCCGGCGTACCGAACAAATTAGCTAATACGGGATAGCGGGAACCTTTCGGGTTTTCAAACAGCAGAGCAGGGCCCTGAGCCCGTAACGTCCGGTCTGCAATCTCCGTCATTTCCAGATAAGGATCGATCTCCTGCCGGATGCGTTTCAGCTGTCCACGCAGCTCCAGCAATTGAATAAATTCACGTAAGTCACGGTATTTCATAGCAGGTACCGGTCAAGAACATTGAACTGATTATACGAACTGTTCTCCGGTTTGGCTTGCTGCGAAGCGTACCAATCAGTGATAAACTCATCACTGCCGGCAAATCTTCAGAATCGATCCGATGACCGAACCGTTACAAGCCGAATTACTGGCTAAAGTTTCCCGTACCTTTGCACTGACTATACCCCAATTACCAGAGCCCTTAGTGGATTGGGTGGGTAATGCTTATTTGTTGTGCCGGATCGCTGACACGATTGAAGATGAACCCTCACTGCCGTGTGATGCTAAAACCCGTTTTATCCAGCTATTTCTGGATGTGCTTGCTGGCCAGCAACCCACGGAGTTATTTCGTGACCAACTGGCTCCGCTGCTTTCTGATGGAACATCCCCGGCAGAACATGAGTTGATCGCACAAACGCCCTCGGTGATTGCCCATTACCGGCAATTTCCTGTACAGGTTCAACAGATCCTGTTGCGCGGTGTAACCATCATGAGCAGGGGAATGACACATTACCAGCAGATTGCCTCTCCGCGTGGTTTGGAAGATCAAGCAGCGTTAGATCACTACTGCTATGCAGTGGCTGGTGTGGTTGGTGAACTGCTGACGGAGCTGTTCATGGCATATCGCCCTTCGCTGCAGTCGAAAAAAGATGAACTGAGTGCACTTTCTGTTTCTTTTGGCTTAGGTTTGCAACTCACCAACATCCTTAAAGATGTGTGGGACGACGCCCGGCGTAGTGTCTGCTGGTGGCCACAGACACTAAAACAAAAGAACGATAACTGGCCTCCGACAGATAAATCACGACTGATTGATTGCAGAAAAGAGCTGGTGGCGATTGCACATGGGCATCTGCAAGACGCACTCGATTATACGCTGGCCTTACCGGCCGAAGAGCAGGGGCTTCGGCAGTTCTGTCTGTGGGCGCTGGGTATGGCCGTGCTGACTCTGCAAAAAATTCAGCAATCTGACGATTATCTGCAAGGTCATAATGTCAAAATCAGCCGCCGCGATGTTAAACGTGTCGTGATATGGTGTCGTCTGGCCGGGCGTTTTGATTATGGCTTGCGCGGGCTATTTGCCTGGTGGTCGCGAGGTTTAGACTGTCAGCGCCGCAACTACCGGCAGCTATACCAGACAGTGAGTTGTTGGTAAGCTATAAACATAGCTTAAAAATACTATTTTTCTGTATCAGGAGAAACACCATGCAATGTCACCGTATTGAAGAGCTGCTGGAATTACTGCAAGACGAATGGCTGAAAGATCAGGATTTGAGCCTGTTGCAGTTCCTGCAGAAAATGGCTCAGGAAGCCGGCTTTGCTGAACCATTAGAAACCATCAGTGACGATACCCTGATTTATCAGCTGAAAATGCGCAGCCGTGGTGAAACAGAAATGATTCCGGGTCTGGCCAAAGATGCCGTACCGGATTTCAAAGAAGCCATCCTGCGTGCCCGAGGCATCCTCAAATAAGGTATACATGCAAAACGCATTCTTCCAGACACTTACACCAGAGTTGATCCTGTCAGCTCTGGCTGCATTGAAGTTATATCCAGAATCAGGCCTGACGCCGCTCAATAGTTACGAAAACCGGGTTTATCTGTTTCAGGCAGAAGATCGGCAGCGGTATGTTATTAAATTCTACCGTCCACAGCGCTGGAATGGGCAGCAGTTACAGGAAGAACATGCATTGACACAGTTCTTGCTTGTGCATGATGTGCCTGTTCTTGCCCCTGTTGTTCATCAGGGTACTTCATTACACCAATTCGATGGCTTTTATTATGCTGTCTGGCCTTATCGTCCGGGACGTGCTGTTGAGCTGGATAATCTGTCGCAGCTGGAAGCTGTCGGTCAGGCGCTAGGTCGCTGGCATGCCTGTAGTTCAGCGTTCAATTTGTCACATCGACCGGCATTTAATACGGTAAACCGTGTGCAAACACCACTGCAATACCTTCGGCAGCACCGGCCATGGGGAACAACTGCCCTCCCGTGGGATGAGTTACTGACACGATTACAATCGCAGTTAGAACAACATGAACTCTTCTGTGCCCCTCAGCTGGCGTTACACGGTGATTGCCATGCCGGAAATATTCTCTGGCGTGATGAACCGGTATTGCTGGATCTGGATGACTGTGTCATGGGGCCAGCCATGCAGGACATCTGGATGCTGCTTTCCGGCGATCAGCAGGAACAACGTCAGCAGCTTTACACGATACTGGATGGCTACGAGACATTCTGCGAATTCGATGAGCGACAGCTTGGTTTTATTGAACCACTGCGTACCTTGCGGATGCTGAATTATTTGGTCTGGTTACACCAGCGCTGGGACGACCTGGCCTTTCCGCAGGCTTTCCCTTGGTTTAACCAGCAGGAATACTGGCAGAACCAGTACCGGATATTGCAAGAACAAGCTCAGCTTTTAGAGCGCCCCTCCAATATCACTAACTATAACTGTTAGGCTTTGTACCGATGACGACTGCGCCGGAAGGGAGTATGATCCGCGCGTCGTCATCAGGGTAGATAGTAACGTGAACATACTGCTTTTTGATTCCGGAATGGGTGGGCTTTCTATTTACCAGGAAGTACGCAGTGCTTTGCCGGGCCATCGTTATGATTATGTTTTCGATAATGCCTTTTTCCCCTATGGCGAGCAGCCAGAACATATCGTTGTTGCACGCTGCTGCCTGCTGATCGAGCATCTGGTTACAGAACGTCAGATTAATCTGGTGGTCATTGCCTGCAATACAGCCAGCACCATTGCCTTACCCGCATTACGTGATCGTCTCTCGATTCCGGTCGTTGGCGTCGTCCCAGCTATCAAACCGGCGGCAGCGCTGACTCGTAATCGGCGTATTGGCTTACTTGCTACTCCTGCTACCGTACAGCGACCCTATACATCACAGCTGATTGCCCAATTTGCCAACGATTGTCAGGTGATGAGATTAGGTGTCACAGAACTGGTGGTGCAGGCAGAAAGAAAAATGGCAGGCTATGACGTCGATGTCGCAGCTATCAAAGTGGCGCTGGAGCCCTTAGCTGCGCATATAACCCCACCAGATACACTGGTACTGGGTTGCACACACTTTCCGCTATTAAAAGAAGAGATCCATAGCATCATGCCCGGTATTCAATTGGTGGATTCCGGAGCCGCTATTGCCAAACGGGTTGCTTCCTTATTACCACACAAGAAAGACGGCGATACAGGCATGGAAGGATTGGCTTATTGCACACTGCTTGATTCTGACGCACATAAAAAAAGCCGCATCCTGAAAGAATACGGCTTTCTCACATTACACCTGTTAGAGCTGAGCTGACATCAAAGCTCGGCTGAAATAGCGCTCTCGTCTTCCGGCTTCAACGCTTCTTTCTTTTCATTCGCTTCGCGCACCTTCAACGTCCGTTGCAGATACTCGGCCTCATTCAGTGCTGCGATAGCAGCATCAGCATCAGCTGATGGCATCTCAACAAAGCCATAGCCACGACGTTTTCCTGTATCGCGATCTTTTACCAGTCTAACTGATAACACTAAGCCATATTCGGAAAATAACTTACGGATTGCCGCCTCATTAGCACGATAAGGCAGGTTGCCAACATAAATCGTTTTTACTTCCCCGGCATATTCGGCCCGGGTGATTACCTGCGTTTCATCTTCATCAGATGTTATTGCAGAAGTCACAACCGGAGTGGTCTTGGGAATAGTAACTGGCGACAAAGTAGAAGGAGATGCATCCTCGCTTTTTTCTTTTGCATCAGAAAAAGCAAATAAAGGAGAAACCAGACCGCCGATCAGAACACCGATTGCCATTGCCGGAAAGATGAAATACCCGATTACTGCCAGTATGGCCGTAATCAATACACAATATGTATAACGAGGTGGAATGTTCATTGAATAGCACTCACTAAAAATTGTTGTTATAGAGATGATGTCTTCACCATGGTAGATGCTTATAGCCATCGCTTCCATGTAGATTCTGTCTTTACGCTAGCCAGTTAACATTTTCTGAGAAGAATCGATCCAGTTGTACCGATAAAAAGCAGGAAATAACAGCATGGAAAACCACGTTTTGTGGATAAGTTTGTGAATATTCTTGTATTTGTTGTAAGTAAAAATAAATGTGAAAAAAATCACAAAAATTGCTTGTCATCCCGAAATCCCTCCCTATAATGCGCCCTCACTGACACGGCAGACGCCGCAGCGAGTTGAGATTCAACCGCTTAAGTCAGTCAGATTTAAAGTTGATAAGGGTTGTGACGAACAGCGCTTGACAACGAAAAGGGAAAGCGTAAGATGCGCATCCCTGAGCCGCGAGGCTCCGCTCTTTAAAAAATCATCAAGCAATCTGTGTGGGCACTTGCGTAGACG
>SSEX01000148.1 GCA_008015085.1 Tolumonas sp.
CCGGGGTGCACAACACAAGCCTGTGAACTGCGTAATAGCAAAAATGCGCTGGAAGAAAGAAATGTGGTTGTGCTGGGCATCAGTCCAGATTCCCCTGCCCGACTAAAAAAATTTGAACCTCGTGATGAATTAAACTTCACCTTACTGGCAGATGAAGATCATCAGGTAGCAGAGGCTTTTGGCGTGTGGGGGCTGAAAATTCATGGGCAAAGAGTACGATGGCATTCATCGGATCAGTTTCATGGTTAATGAAGAAGGAATTATTGAACATGTATTCGATAATTTCAAAACTAGCAACCACCACCAGATCGTGATCGATTATCTGGATTCACTGTGAATACAAAAAATAAAGCCGGACAAAAATCCGGCTTTATTTTTTCGCTGACAATATGCTGATTATACAGTAAAAAACTTTGCATTAACCCAGGCAATGACAAAGTAGCACGAAAGTATTGCGCTCATTGCCAGCATAATAGGCCGCAGATTAGGACGATTACGGGCAATCAGTACAATAGCCAGTGATGTTGGGTAAAGCCCGAACATATAGCGTGGCACTGTATTGGTACTAGTCGTGATCGGCACAAACGTACAAATGAACATGAACAGAGCTTCAGCATAACGTTTTTGCTTGATCAGATAGATGTTCAGAGCCCATCCAACTACGATCATGATCGACAGATAGATTTTTCTGCCACCAGTTTCAAAGCCTTCCAACCAATATGCGAAGGGATTACCGAAAATACGGCCCCAGGCCAGCTGAATATTTTTAAAAGAAAAGGCATCGCCCACATGGTAGTGCATATAAAACATATACAGAAACATGATCAACGGGATAAACCAGATCGCCAGAATAACCCGTAATCCGCGATCACCGAATTTCAGCAATTCTTTCCAGCCATAGGCCTGCAGAGCCAGAATGCCGACAGAAAATACCACCATCACGCCGATATTGCGGGTTCCTGTCATGATGATGCCAGCCACAGCCACCCATAACCATTGATGACGGTAAGCAAACAGGAACAATGCTAACGTCGCTGCCAGAAACAATGCTTCAGTATAAGGAGCTATGAAATATACCGAATAGGGCGAAAACGCCAGCATCAGTACACCAAAACGGGCAACGTCCAGTTCCTGTCCCAATTGACGCAGACACAGGAAAAACAACGGGAGCATGGCAAATGATGCGATATTCGCGATGGCATAGAAACCATATAGTGAGGGCACACCAAACGCAGCTGCGATGTAATGCCCCAGCATCGGAAACAACGGGAAAAATGCCCAGTTTGCGGCATGTCCTGTTGTCAGCCCATGCGGATAGGAGTCATATCCAACATCCGCAATACTTTTAAACCAGGCACAATCAAACTGGCAGAAGACACTCCATACATCAGTTTCCAGTGAATCGAGAAGATTGACCTGCCCTATCTGATCAGTTTCCACGTTGTAATGCATCGCACCAAAATAACCGATCGCATACAACATAATACGACTGACCATAAAGGCCAGAGGGATAATGCCCCAGTCATGCCTGCTGATATGCAGAGGCGCATAAATTACATTAATTTTATCTGTCTGCACGACCAACTCCACTTTCTATTCAGGCAAAAACCCAAATCCGAGACAACACATACGTCAAAACCGTTACAGCCAGTGTCGCGATCACTATAGGTAGCATTCCTGATAAACCAACCCATAGCAGCCCGGATAACAAGACGTTTCTGACGGCCAGAGAAAACAGCGCCACAGCTAAAAAGTGAGTAATTTTGCCATGTGACTGGAAGGTCACATATCGATGTCCGAAGAAGGAAACCCAGAAAGCAACAAAAAAGCCGATTGATGTCACCAGATGTTCAGACATGGCTGGCCACATAAACAAACAGAATTTTGCTTTTGCCAGATCGACCAGAGTTGCTCCGCCCCCAACGATACCGAAGCGGAACAGTCGCCAGAATTCAGCTCTTGAAATCATGCTTGTTTATCTTCTTCTTTAGATTCAACTGCTTTCTGTTGCGCATACTGACCGTAGACACCTTCGATCAGGAATACCGGACGTTGTTTTACTTCCAGGAACATTCGGCCGATGTATTCGCCCATGATACCAATAGAAAGCAACTGCACGCCGCCGAGAAACAGAATCACACACATCAGAGAAGCATATCCAGGGCTGTCGACTCCGACGAAAAGCACTTTTAATATGATGATCAGCATATACAGAAAGCTGATACCAGCAACACCAGCGCCAACATAACCCCACACACGGAGTGGCCAGCTGGAGAAGCTAAACAGCCCATCCAGTGCAAAGTTCCACAACTTCCAATAGTTGAATTTAGTGGTTCCAGCTGCTCGTTCCGGACGCGCATATGGCACACCAATAGAGCGGAAACCAGCCCAGGCAAACAACCCTTTCATGAAACGGTTGCGTTCAGGCAGCTGATTGATGGCCTCCACTACACGGCGATCCATCAAACGGAAATCACCAGCGTTTTCCGGAATCTTGGTCGTTGTTGAAACCGCATTAAAGAAACGATAGAAACCACCGGCTGTCAGACGTTTCATTGCTGTATCTGCATTACGATCAGTCCGCACACCATATACGGTGTCATAACCTTCTTCTCTCCACAGGCGGACAAATTCCAGAACCAGTGCCGGAGGATCCTGCAAATCAACATCCATAGGTATCACAGCATCACCACGGGCGTGAGCCAGACCAGCAGTCATAGCAGCTTCTTTGCCAAAATTGCGCGCCAGGTTGATTAATGAAACCCGGTTGTCCCGCTCAATAGCTTTTTCTACAACTTCCCGCGTTTTGTCCCGACTGCCATCGTTTACAAAAACAATCTGTAGCTGATCACGCAGTGGCGCCAGCTCTTTATCGATAGTTTCAATGAAGGTATCAATGCTTTCTTCTTCATTGTATACAGGCACAACCAGAGAAATGGTAAATGATTGATTGCTCATAATGACCTCATCCCGCGTGGGATAATTTAAATGATTTGAACATAATCGGATTATTGCTTTGCAGCGACAAATAATTAGCTTCTGCCGGATCAGCGATAAATAACCCTGAAGGGAGCGTGAGTTCAAATGTCTGAACACCCGCATCGTTGAACTTTACAGTCTTGGAAAATTTATCACTGACTTTAATAGTCAATTCTGTATCCGCTTTTTTAGCTGTTAATGTTCCTTCAAATTTCAGAACTCCAGGCTCACGGTGCAAAGTGAAATACAAACCACCTGCACCAGAGAACAGTGAACCAGAACCGTCTTTTTCCGGAATATCCCAGCCTTCACGGGAAAGGTATGGACACCGCTCACGCTCATTGGTCAGATCCATCAAAACACCCGGAATATATGCCAGTGATTGATTGCGATCCCATATACGTGTTTTCTTCTCCAGATAGTACATGCGATATGCCATCGACACATCCGGATGCTTAGCCAGATACAACACATATAAATAAAAAGCACTTAACGCAAGAAATGTCAGAATAAAGAGAAATTTAACACTGCGAGTCATAATGCTGCTGACCTCATTATTGTTTGCGCCAATCCTAATTCAGAACTCAGAGAAACAACAGAGAGTGACGCCTTGATCACATAAAAATATATCTGTTTAGATAACTTGACACTCTTTACAACCGTTTTCAGCTGCTTTTTGCTATAGATAAAGACGATTAATTACACAGCAAATACATCTATAAAAGCAGGTATCCATTTATGAACATGAACCACGCCCAGCGGCTGATCCTCAGTAATCAATATGAAATACTGAGCAAGCTGAATCCTGAAAAGGCTGATTATTATCATCGGTGTAAAACAATTGTAGAACGTGGTTACTGTTTACAGATGCTGGAGCTGGAAAAAGAGTTCGGACATCTGACAGAAGAGACCTGCCGTGAAGTGATTGATACATTAGAAATGCATCATGCATTAAAAGTATCCTATGAAAATCTTTCACAGGAAGATCAGGCACAATTGTCTTCTTCCCGTCTGGATTTTATCGGTTATGCTCGTGGTTACGAAAAAGAACTGGCGGACTATGTCTGTTACCTGCTGGATGTTGAAAAGCGTTTCCCTGATTTAGGTAAATGCTGTGCCGGACTGAATTCCGAAATTGCCATGCACGATAAATATCAGCGCATGCTGGTGGAATGGCAAGCCTGCCCTCGCCAGTATAAATTGTCTATTCAGGAAATTCGCAATATTGTCACTGCATAAGACACCCAAAGAAGCCAGATCATATCGTGAGATCTGGCTTTATCATTGATTAAAACGCTAAGAAATCAGGATGAAGATGTCGTGGCATCAGTGGGTATAGTTTGTATTCCTTCGCATCTTCTTATCCAACACCCTGCCAGCCTCATACCACTTAGCATGGCTGCAATAAAGGCAAATACAGGCCAGCCATTCAGTGTTGTCATCGCAATAGCCGGGCCTGGACAGATACCCGCCAATCCCCAACCAGAGCCAAAAATCAGCGCCCCAACCATCAATTGAGGATCAATACCTTTTGGAGCGGGCAATTGAATTTGCTCCCCATTAAACGCGTTCTTACGACGTCTTACCAAAAAATGGTACCCAGGTGTGAATACCGCCAATGCGCCCCCCATCACCAGCATGAGTGATGCATCCCAATTCCCGGTTATATCGAGAAACCCAATAACTTTTTCCGGCTGCATCATGCCTGAAACTGCTAATCCCGCGCCGAATAAGATCCCGGCCAATAATGCAATCACATCAACCCCCTCAATGTACAAACGCAACAACCAGCATGCCTGAAAACATAAATAATCCGGTAGCAATCAGAGATCGCACGGAAAAACGGCCAATGCCACAGATACCATGTCCACTGGTACAACCATTTGCCAGACGAGCACCCAATCCAACCAAAAAACCCGCCAGTAATAAAGACGGCGACAGTGTCAGCTGTGATATCTGCAAATGAAATCCCTGGATAGTAACAGCGGCCCCAAGAATCGTGCCTATAAGAAAAGCCGCTCTCCAGCGCTGACCTCCGGAAAAGAAAAATCCGGCAATGATGCCACTGTAACCTGCAATCCGGCCTTTCCCTGCCAGCAGCAGTAAAGCTGCCAGTCCAATCATCAAGCCGCCTATCAGCGCGCTCCACGGTGTAAAATGATACATACATAAAACCAAGCTAATTTAGATTTAACTAATCTATATAACCGCATCATTTCTTTCAACAAATATCGTCATAAGCCGAAGACTTGTTACGCACAAAAAAGTTCCATCAGGATAGTTTTTAGAAAGATGAATTGTTTATATGAAATAAATCACACTTTTTTTGTGATTTTTGGGAACTTTTCATAAACTCAGCACTCTAACCTAATGCCACTGCAATTAAACATTGAGTCTTAGCCCAGTCAGCGTCAAAGTTGACTGGGTTTTTTTATTCTTCGATTTCATCCAGAATAGACAGCAGACGCTTTTCAGCCATCAGTGGTGCTATTTTGACAGCTAAAACAGAAAACACTTTCCTGTTCCACGATTATGAAACTTTTGGTATCAGCCCTGCCCGTGACCGCCCTGCTCAGTTTGCCGGTATACGCACAGATGCTGATTTTAATATATGTGGTGAACCGACCGTTATTTATTGCCAGGTATCACCTGATTACCTCCCTGCACCAGATGCCTGCCTGATCACTGGGATCACGCCACAAATCGCGAATCAGAACGGGATCTGTGAAGCTGATTTCTTCCGAACCATTCATCAGCAATTTGCACAGCCAGCAACCTGCATCATCGGTTACAACAATATCCGTTTTGATGATGAGTTCACCCGCTATGGGTTTTACCGTAATTTTCTCGATCCCTATGCTTATAGCTGGCAACAAGGAAATTCACGTTGGGACTTGCTAGATGTTGTTCGGGCTTTTTATGCGCTTCGTCCGGAAGGTATGAACTGGGTCTATGATGATGAAGGTAAACCCTCCTTTCGCCTAGAAAAGCTATCCATCGCCAATGGTATCACCCATGAAAATGCTCATGATGCGATGTCTGATGTATACGCGACTATTGGGCTGGCAAAATGTCTGAAACGAGCTCAGCCACGATTATTTGACTATCTTTCTGCACACCGGGGAAAGAACAAACTCAAGCACTTGATCGACATGATCAATATCAAGCCATTGGTTCATGTCTCCGGCATGTTTTCCGCCATGCAAGGATGTGTTACCTGGATTGCACCGATGGCATGGCATCCCACCAATAATAATGCTGTGATTGTGATCGATTTACATAAAGATCTATCACCACTGCTGGAGCTGGATGCGATTACTTTGCGTGAACGCTTATACACGAAGTCCAGCGAATTGTCGGATGAGGACTCTCCAGTACCGGTAAAATTAGTGCATATCAACAAATGTCCAGTGTTAGCGCCTGCAGCCAGCCTCAGTGAAGAACGGGCTCAGGAGCTGGGTATTAACCGGGATCTGTGCATGCAAAATCTTGCGGTACTCCGGCAAAACCCGCAAATTCGCGAAAAATTGGTAGAGCTGTTCAATGATGAATACATTCCACCGATTGATCAGGATCCAGAGCACATGCTGTATCAGGGCTTTTTCTCCGAAGCTGATCGCGCAGCTATTGAATTGATCCAACAGGCACCAGCAGAGCAGCTGGCAATTGCTCAGTATCAGTTTAATGATCCCCGTCTGCATACCTTACTGTTCCGCTATCGTGCACGGAACTATCCGCATACATTGTCACCACGTGAGCAACAACAATGGCAACAATTCTGTGTTGATTCGCTTAATCGTCAGGCTGAACCCTATCTGTTACGGCTTGAAGCGTTACTAGAGAGTAAACCGCAGGGTTCCAGAGACTGGAACATCATCAAAGCACTGGCTTTGTATCTGCAGGGCAAATGACAGGCAAAAAAAAGGTCAACTACAATGTAGTTGACCGAACTTCAGCTTTTGCTGAAGAGAGCACGGGATAAAACTGGTTTACGCTTATATACATGGAAAAGCCGTGCCAACTTTTCTAGTTAAGCTAAAAAAGATCAAAAAAAGCTGTATTTAAGACTTAAATTGCAGAATCAGGTTGCGTGAGGATTCTTTGGAGTCTTAACAACATGGGATTAGTATATCACAATAAAATAAAAACACGTTGCAAATTGCGTATTTTTGCAAATTGCAAATGAATCCATCCTCGAATTGCATTTTTGCAACTTCCCGGTAGTCAATTTTTCAAAATATCGCCACCTGACTCTCTATCTGTTTTCCCAGTTATTTTTTATCTTCCGCAATCTCTTTAACCTTAACGTCCGTATATAACACGGCATTTTCTTCGTCCTTCAAGCCAATACCTGTGGGATGTGTATAATAAGCTCAATAGTCACAACTATGCGTCGGAACGGATAGCTCGTTGTTACCCGATGCTGGAGATAAAGAAACCATGACTCAACTAAGCAAAGAAGCCATCATCGTTCGATCTGCATTGGAGGCCAAAGGACTGGAAACGCCAATGCAAAATACAGTTCTTTCTTCGCATGAAAAAAAGCAGCAGATCGAGCAACACATGACTTCGATTATGAACCTGCTTGGTCTTGATCTGGCTGATGATAGTCTTGCTGAAACACCACATCGTATCGCTAAAATGTATGTGGACGAGCTTTTCTCCGGGCTTGATTATGCGTCCTTTCCGAAAATCACGCTGATTGACAATAAGATGGGCACTGATGAGATGATCAAAGTTCAGGATATTGGCGTCACCAGCACTTGTGAACATCATTTCGTGACCATTGATGGTAAAGCTACTGTCGCTTATATACCAAAAGACAAAATCATTGGTTTGTCAAAAATAAACCGGATTGTGAACTTTTTTGCCAAACGTCCACAGGTTCAGGAACGGCTGACCCAACAAATCCTAGTTGCTTTACAGGTTCTGCTGGGAACTGACAATGTGGCAATCACCATGACAGCCGTTCATTACTGCGTGAAATCACGCGGTGTGATGGATGCTTCCAGTCAAACGACAACCACAGCGCTAGGCGGTATCTTCAAAAGTAACGCAGCCACCCGCCACGAATTCCTCAGCCGCGCTTAAAATGCACATCTAAATAAAAAGGCCACCGCTACTGTGATGGCCTTTTTATTCATTCCCTTTATCAACCCATCGTCAGTTGCTGCTGTAATTCGTGGATTTGATCTCGCAACTTAGCCGCCTGTTCGAACTCCAGATTACGGGCATGGTCAAACATCTGGTTTTCAAGACGTTTGATTTCTTTCGCCAGTTCATTTGGTGACAACCGGTGATACGATGCCGCAGGTTCTGCTACTTTTCGCGAGGCTTTGTTCTGAACCTTGCTTACACCGCCAAGCTGCATTACATCAACAACCTTCTTATTCAGGCCCTTCGGTGTGATGCCATGTTCGCGGTTAAATGCTTCCTGCACCGCACGACGGCGGTTGGTTTCATCGATCGCTGTCCTCATAGAGTCGGTAATACGATCCCCATACAGAATAGCCTTACCATTCAAGTTGCGGGCGGCACGACCTATAGTCTGGATCAATGAGCGGGTAGATCGCAGGAAGCCTTCCTTATCAGCATCCAATATCGCAACCAGCGAGACTTCAGGCATATCCAGCCCTTCACGTAACAAGTTAATGCCGACCAGCACATCAAATTCGCCGAGCCGGAGATCACGGATGATCTCCATACGCTCAACCGTATCAATATCCGAATGCAGATAACGTACTTTGACATCATGTTCATGCAGATATTCGGTCAAATCTTCTGCCATGCGTTTAGTCAGTGTAGTCACCAGTACACGCTCATTCAGTTTGGTACGCAGACGAATTTCAGATAATAAATCATCGACCTGGGTAGTAACCGGACGAACCTCGACTTCGGGATCAAGCAGACCGGTCGGTCGTACCACCTGCTCTACTACATCACCACCCGATTGCTTAAGTTCATAGGCAGCTGGCGTTGCCGATACAAACACGGTCTGCGGCATCAGTGCCTCAAACTCATCGAATTTCAGCGGACGGTTATCCAGCGCTGATGGCAAACGGAAACCATATTCCACCAAGGTTTCTTTACGGGAACGGTCGCCTTTATACATTGCGCCAATTTGCGGCACAGTCACATGCGATTCATCAATAATCAGCAACCCATCAGCAGGCAGGTAGTCAAATAAGGTTGGCGGCGGTTCACCAGCTGCCCGGCCAGAAAGATAGCGGGAGTAATTTTCGATACCGGAGCAATAACCCAGCTCCTGCATCATTTCGATATCAAACAGCGTGCGTTGTGTCAGACGCTGCTCTTCCAGCAGCTTATTAGCCGATAACAGTTGTTCACGTCGCTCGGCTAGCTCCACCTTAATATTGTCAATCGCCTGCAGTATGGTGTCCCTAGGTGTCACATAGTGACTTTTCGGGAAGACGGTAAACCGTGGGATCACTTTTTCTACTGCACCCGTTAACGGATCAAACAAGCTCAGCCGTTCAACTTCTTCATCAAATAATTCGACCCGGACCGCCATTTTGTCTGATTCTGCCGGGAAGATATCAATGACATCGCCTTTTACCCGGAAGGTGGCTCGCTGAAATACCGCATCATTACGAGTGTATTGCAGCTCGGCAAGACGGCGAAGGATGTCACGCTGATTGATAATGTCACCCTGCCGCAGATGCAGCATCATACTGAGGTATGACTGGGGATCACCCAAGCCATAGATTGCTGATACTGATGCAACAATCACCACATCACGACGCTCCAGCAATGCCTTCGTCGCCGACAGACGCATCTGCTCAATGTGATCATTGATGGAGGCATCTTTTTCAATGAAGGTATCTGTCGTCGGTACATAGGCTTCCGGCTGATAGTAGTCATAGTATGAAACGAAATACTCAACCGCATTTTCAGGGAAAAACTCACGCATTTCACCATAGAGCTGAGCAGCCAGTGTCTTGTTCGGCGCTAGGATCATGGTTGGCCGGTTAAGTTTGGCTATCACATTCGCCATAGTGAAAGTTTTGCCCGAACCCGTCACCCCTAATAATGTTTGGTGGGCAAGACCGGCATCGATACCATTCAGCAGTTGCTCTATCGCTTTGGGCTGATCGCCCCCTGGCTGAAATTGACTGGCTAACTTAAAGCTTTTGCTCATACGACTGTCACAGAAGAAATCATGGAGATATAGTATATGTTAGCTACCAGTTTGGTACTATTCCGCATTCTGCTCTGTCATAGCATTTGTTATTTCAGCCAAGGCACTGCAATTAGATTATTTTTCAGCCAAACAGTGATCTATGATCTATTTACGGCTTGACCCACCTGCCACCCATGCGTAGTATTGTCCGCCCATTCCCTCGTAGTTCAGTCGGTAGAACGGCGGACTGTTAAGCCGGATGGCTCTGGTTCGAGTAGAGTCGAGGGAGCGATCTTGCAGTAGCAGTTCGGGGTGCG